>DATMWV010000062.1:0-7792 GCA_035562195.1 Thermoplasmatota archaeon | reverse complement strand
CATCTATCTGGAAAAAAAAATAAACAGGAATGGTATTGCAGTCGTTGTTTTTGCCGAGGTGGCTCAGACCGGTACGGCGCGAGCCTGGAAAGCTCGTGGGGCTTCGGCTCCGCAGGAGTTCAAATCTCCTCCTCGGCGTTCTTTTTCCATGTCACCTTCATACCAAAGAGGAACCGCAGGACCCTGAATCGCTTGATTACCTGATACAATGCAAGGACTGAGATGAAAGATAATGTGATTACTATCGCAAGTTTTGGGATCAGTTCGAGATTGAGCTGTGTGACAAAAAAACCGAAAATGATGACGATTGGGAAATGAATGATGTAGAACGGCATAACACCTCGATTGAGCGCTGTTATGTTTTTCATGGGTCTGTTTATTTTTTGATGGGCGAATCCGAAGATTGCCAGCACTGTTGTAAACCCAGCTAGTCCAAGCAGGATGGCTTTGAGCCAAGAGGTTACAGCTTCGTAGTATGGAATATCAGTGAGGAGCCATGCGTATGTGGCGAGGAGTGGGACGGCGATGACTGCGGAGATTTTCCAGTGACGATCGATAATGTTATCAAACCGGTGGTCAAAGCTGAAGAGGAGGCCATAGGTGAAAAAGAGGAAATGTGAAAAGATGTTCCAGCCGCCGGTACCGGTCCGACCGAAGGTGGTTGGTTCAACAAAATTGAGCTCTGTTGTCAGTATAATCGGGATGCTTAATAGGAAAATCGCCCCGGGTTTTTGAAACAAGGCTAACCAATCATGTTGTTTTCTTTGACTCAGTTTCAGAGGATTGAGACGTATCACGATTAGGAAAAACGTGGTAAAAACGAAGAGGTACAAGAGGTAGAACAGATGGTTTCCTAGAAATGAAAAATTGCCGCCGTACCCATATAATCCATGGAAATAATTGTTGATATAAAATGAGAGAAGACTTCCGTTATATTCATTATGAAAAACACGAGTGAGATAAATGATAATTGGTGAGAGGAAAAGAACACCAAAGATAAAAGGCATCATGTATCTTTGAAAACGAGATTTTAACACCTTTAGGACTTTGTCGCTCATAAGCGAATGGAAGGTAACTCTTCCCGAGATAATGAAGAACACAGGCAGCATCCATACCAGCATGAGGTAGACCAGGACATAAAGTACTATACTTAATTGCGAGTTTACAATAAAGAAATCTGAAGCTGCAAAAATACAGAAACAATGAAACAAGAAAATCGACCCTGTACAAAACACTCGGAGTGTATCAAAATCATAGCGTCTCTGCAGCATGTTACCTAGGAAAACAATAAGGCGGTTATTAATGGTTACGTCCTTACGTAGTGAAGAATTCTTTTGAGAGTCAACATCTATTTACTTGTTTAACAAAGCATCATAGGTATCATCTAAGGTGTTTTGTTGTAAGCCATGACTCTTTAGGAAAAAGCAGCTATTTGATGAGTAAGAATGCAGTATTGTCTCTGTTTCATCGATGGGTGTTTTGATCTCGTTCAGCATAATAAAAATATATAAAAGTATATCTAAAAATATATACATTTGTAACTCTTAATGAATCGATTTTTTAATCGACGGTGGCAATGCTTAATATATCACATCGTCATAAACCCGCAGAAAACCATGAGCAGTATCATCCCACAAGCAAGCCTTTTCATCGGCATTATACCTGCATTAATCATATTATACATAGGATTAAAAGGCTACGAAGGACACTTTAAAGACAAACTCATCTTCTTAACATTCATCGTTGGTATCATCATTGGATTTGTCTCAGCAGTTATCGAACTATTGACACAAAACATTGGTCTTCTTCTTTATATTATCCTGTTCCCTATCCTTGAGCAGCTGTTTAAGACCATTATACTTAACATCGGACGATTTCAGGAAAAACAAGAAACAACAATCTATGGTCTTTCCCTCGGACTCGGGTTTGGCTCCGTCTTTACCCCTGCAGCCATCATCCTAGGAAACTTCCAAGAAATAAACATCAGTTTTATCGCAGCAATCATCGGATCATTCGGAATCATCCTCTTCCATGCCGGCACAGGAGTCATTATCGGATATGGGGTATACGCACATAAATTATCCAGATATCTTACCATAGCAATCCTTTCCCATTTTGTCATTACCACAGTGATAGGTGTAACAAACTTGCTTCAAATCGCCTATCTACAAATAATTCTGGTCATCTATGGCATCATGGTCTATTGGTACGCAACGAAAAGAATCATGCCACGAATCCTTTCCGAAAGTCAACGACGAAAACGAACACAAAAAGAAATAGACATAAAAAGCAAATAATTATTACCATCCAGCAAAAAGGTGAAAGAAATGGAGACATCAACCCCAAGTGAAACATCCATAAATGATTATTACCCAGAACAAAACCAACAACCCAAGCAACCCAGTTCCAAACCACTCATCGCAGGTATCTTACTTATCATCGCAGGATTACTAGGGTTGTTCACATGGTCCTCAGCATTAGCACTTGATATATCAATGATTCAGACCGTGCTTCCAGTAGATTCACCAATCTCAGCAGAACAACTGCAATCGTTTCTAACCACCTGTGGTATCATCGGAGCGGTCCTTTCAATCTTTACCCTGGTTGGCGGCATCGTTGCTCTGAAACGAAAAGCTTGGGGACTTGCCATCATCGGAGGAATCCTTGGGCTCTTTACGATTGGTCCTATGTTGCTAGGAAGTATCATCTCCCTCATCGGTCTCATCCTCGTTGCGATTTCAAGAAACGATTTCCGATAAAGCTTCTTAAACAAAACAAGTAAAAGTGCTTATTTTAAACAAAGAAAAAAAGAAATTATCCATTCCCTTAAAATTACCTGAATTCTCTTATGTTGTTTTAATTTTTTTAAAAAAATGCAAAGAACGGAGCTCATCAAAGATAATTCCAAGAGCAAGCCCACAGACTATCCCCGCTGGAAGACCAGTCAGCATCCGAACAACATTTGTGCTTTCCCAGAAGCCTAACAGCTGCCCAACCCCATCAACACCTAATGGTACAAATGAGAATATAATCGCGAAAAAAAATTTCTCGTTTAGCTCTATCGTATAGAGAACCATAAAACCAAGGCCAAACGCCAATCCAAGCCAGATGGCGGTACATCTCGTACAAAACGGCATCTCGTTCCCATTGAGGAATAAAGAACGATCTGATTTCTGATGACAGACTTGATCACCAATTGAATAGACAACATTCCATGGAAACGACAGACCTTTGATAACGTCGTCATTGTCGGAGAATCCTACTACACCAGAGAGATCAGTAACAGTCCCAAAGGGCAATACAAGTGGTGCAAGAAACAGGAGAAGAACCCAGATCAGATACATGATAAAAAAGACAAAAAAAAGACTCTGCAAGGGGTGTGTCCGACGTTTCATTGGTCACCCTACCGACAGAGATAGTTCTTAATCATCATAAGAACGAGAGCAGGGCATTATATTTAAATATGATATGTTTATTCTCGATACCCTAGGCGATAACCGATGACACGATTCCCTGAAGCTGAAAACCGATTGTTAAACAAGAAAATCTGCATGAAATGCGGTGCATCCAACGCAGCAAAAGCGGAACGATGCCGACGATGCAGGTCAACAGAACTACGTGTTAAAGCAAAAGAAGGCAGAGGACAATAGAATTAAACCAGTATCTTTAAAAACAAGATACCTCTTTTTGGTTGAAGCAGTGGAAAGGCTATGCCAGAGACAAAAGTAAAAAAAAGCGACGATTTCAACGAATGGTACAACGAAATCGTTGAACTTGCCGACTTATGCGATAAACGCTATCCGATCAAAGGAATGAACATCTGGAGACCCTATGGTTGGAAACTGATGAATCATGTCGATCGTCTCATCAGAGATGAGATGATACTCACCAACCATCAAGAAGTATGTTTCCCACTCTTAATCCCTGAATCGTTCTTCAAAAAAGAAGAAGAACATATTGAAGGATTCGGAAAAGAAGTCTTCTGGGTCACCCATGCTGGCGTCAATCAACTGGAAGAGCGATGGCTTCTTCGACCGACATCAGAAACAGCCATGTACCCGATCTTCTCACTGTGGATCCGTTCCCATACTGATTTACCATTAAAAACCTTCCAAATCGTCAATACCTTCCGATATGAAACGAAACAGACACGAGCGTTTATCCGTGTCCGGGAGATCCATTTCTTCGAGGCACATACCTGCCATGTTGATTTTGAGGATGCAGAACGACAGATAAAAGAAGACAAGGAAATTGCGGACCGTCTCTTGAACAAACTCTGCCTACCGTATGTGTTCAGTAAACGACCAGAGTGGGATAAATTCGCTGGAGCGTATTATACCATCAGCATTGACGTGCTGATGCCATCAGGAAGAACATTACAGATTGGGTCCATTCATCAATATCGTGATAATTTTGCCAAACCCTATGAGATCTCCTATGAAACAGAGAAAGGAGCTCATGCGTTCTGCCATCAAACCACCTATGGGATGAGCGAACGACTACTTGGTGCACTCATCGGCGTTCATGGAGACAATAAAGGTCTTATCATGCCTCCGGAAGTGGCACCTCTTCAAGTCGTGATTATCCCGATTATCTTTAAAGGAAAAGAACAAGCTGTTCTAGAAGCATGTTCGACGGTATACAAGAAATTACTCCAGGAGAACATACGATCCACTCTTGACGACCGGGAAATAACACCAGGAAATAAATACTACGACTGGGAGTTAAAAGGAGTACCTCTGAGAATAGAGATAGGACCAAAAGATGTGGAAAAAAACGAACTGACGCTTGTACGAAGGGATAGTGGCAAGAAGAAATCCATCCTTCTTAAAGACGCAGAAAAAACAATTAAAACAGAGTTAAAAGACCTTGAAAAATCTCTCTATGCGAACGCAGAGACGCTTCTTAAAGAAAACATGCATAGTGTCTTAACAATAGAGGAGGCAAAACAAAAAACTGGTATTGTTACCCTCCCCTGGTGCGGCAATAAAGACTGTGCGTTAGAAATAGAAAATGTTTTAGAGGGGAACACATTAGGGGAGCCCATTGAAAACGCAGATTGTTCGGAACACTGTCCTGTGTGCGGATCACCTGCAAAAACATGGATGAGATATGCAAAATCATATTGAGGTGAACAAAAAATGAGTGGAAGAATCGTAGGGTTTTTACGAGAATATGTCCTTGCGCTAAGCATTCTAACGTTAATTCCAGGGATACTATTCATGTTCATGGGTGTGGTGTATCTCTTTTTTATCAGCATCGCAGAACCAACGAATTCTCTTTTACATTTCATCAAAGATCCAATCGGCATCTGGAATGATTATATCCTTGTCGCAGGGTTGATTATCTTTGGAATCGGAGTCTATTATCTCTATAGCTATTTTACAAAGCGGAAATATGTCTTAGACGAGCTAAAAACTGATAAACGATCAGAGATCCTCAAAAAACGAAGCAAGCTTGAAAGCACAGTAAAAAAACTTCCTTCGAAATATCAGAAGATGCTGTCTGAGAAAGAAGAAGAATTCGACATCCGTTAATGCTGCAGTCATGGCCAAGAAGAATCCTCTGTCATATTTTTATGTTATCCTTGTAGAACCAAAAAATAGTGGAAATATCGGTGCAGTCGCTCGAGCGATGATGAACTTTGATTTTAAGCATCTCTATCTGGTGAATCCCTGTGAGCTGGATAACATCTGTTATGCTCGTGCGATGCATGCAACACCTATCCTTGATAACGCAAAAACATTTTCCTGCTTTGAAGATGCGATCAAGGACCTCGATTACCTTATCGCGACGTCATCAATTGAATCAAAGACAGATAAACGACATCTGAGAAATCCAGTCCTCCTTGAAGATTTTTCAGAAAAGATCTTCGATGTCAAAGGAAAGGTCGGGCTCGCCTTCGGAAGGGAAGATTACGGACTCTTTAACGAAGAAATCGCTGCCTGTGATATTATGCTGAAGATCCCAACGAGCGAATCCTATCTCTCTCTTAATCTTTCCCATGCAGTGACGATTGTTTTATACTCGATATATCTTAAAAAAGCTATTATCCCACCGCGTCGCAGAGCCATCGGATCACTTGAAAAACAAAAATTATTTGAGTTCTTCGCCCAACTCCTCGAGGATATTGAGTACCAACCACATAAGAAAGAACATACAAAAATAATGTTTAAACGTATAATGGGGCGTGCGATACCTTCCAAATGGGAGTACCATACACTTATGGGCGTCTTTAGTAAAACCCTTGGGAAAATCAAACAAAAGAAAGGAAAATAACGGTTTTAAATGGTCTCAATGTTAAAGAGAACCTTACTATTCTTCAATGCAGCATGGACTTTATCTGCGAAAAAGATAAGTTCATTGATGTCTGCTTTTTCTTTTCCCCAGTCAAACACAAAATCATAGTTCCCCTTTGTCGCCTTAAATCCCATGTTCAGTAACTGGTTTTTTATCTCTGATGGGGCAACTCCTTCGCTGTTGAACATAACCTGGATGTATGTTTTCATGCTGTTCACGTCAAGATAAGGATTCATTATGAGGTATTAAATCATTACGATGGATTGATTAATTCTGATAAGGAGAAAAACAGATACTTTACCCTGCTGAGAACGGGATAGGTGCAAATGAGAGGATAAAAATTATAAGAATTGCTAGCCCAAGAATTTTCCGTTTCGTATCTAACTTCGTAATCTCATTGAGAGGAGGTTGATGCTGAGTCCCGATGAAGAGTAAGATAATGATTGCAAACATTAACCATCCTGTGTAAAAAAAACTCAACCCAGCCAGGACAAAAATAACCACCCAGCTGACGTATTTATGTTTCTCCTTTAATATCGCTCGAGCGACATGTCCGCCATCAAGCTGACCTGCCGGTAACAGGTTCACCGCAGTAAGGAAAATACCAACCCATCCGGCGAACAGGGTCGGATGAATAACATAGTTCCCAGATATGGAAAAAAGGTTTTGCATCCATTGAAGGAGTAACGGCGGGATAAGAGAGATATTTGCTCCGTTCGATGGGAGAGGAATCGGTTGTTGTTGCATCAAGAAGAACCCTATTAAAGATATAGGGATGGCGACAAGAAATCCACATAAGGGCCCTGCGACTCCGATATCGAGTAACGCTTTTCTGTTCGGGATAGGTTCTCGTGTTGATATCAACGCGCCAAATGTTCCCAGAAGAAACGGTGGTGGAAGGGGAATGAAAAAAGGTAATGACGCATCGACATGATGTTTTTTTGACGCGTAGTAATGTCCCATCTCATGGACCCCCAGAATTAAGAGTAAAGGAACTGAGAAGAAGATGAATCCTTGCCAGAGGTACTGTAACGAAAACATGTTCATCCATTCGGCCATGTCGATGTCGACCCATTGAAGAGCACCTGCCAGTGTCGTGGTAAACACTGTTGCTAGCAGCAGGATAATATTCACCCAGACTGACCTGCGTTTTTTACTTACAGGTTTTTTTACGACATAGATGATATATTCTCCATGTTCGTTCTTTATCATAGGTATATACTGTTTTTCTAATAATGTCAGACGAAGAGACTCGAATTTTTCTTCAAGGGTTTCTTCATCGATACGACAGAAAAACGCAACGGTGTTAAGGTTTGATTTCATATCATAAAAGGGAAAGCGTTGACCGACCTCCCGTTGTAATAATTCAACATCGAATGGTGGTTCAACTGGAATTTGATCAAAATTGTTCCACTTATCTGGCATGATGTCTGTCCGGATATAGTCGTTGTTTTATAAAACCTTCGTAAAGAAGACATGGTGATTTCTAACA
>DATMWV010000061.1:0-4378 GCA_035562195.1 Thermoplasmatota archaeon | reverse complement strand
TATAACCAGACAGAAGACCTCGGCGTCATCTACCTTGCGAACGGAAACCCAGCGAACGGATACTTACCGCTCAAAGGATACCTGACCATTCATTATCTGCTGTCTTCATTGTTCATGAAAGAAGGAACGATGCAACAAAAGTTCACTGTACCATCCGTTTCTTTGCTTACAAAGTATAACAGGATTACAGCATCCTATCTCTTTTTTATATAAAACCAGGGTGTCGAATACTCCATGATTCATTTCACTTCAATTACGGATACTCAGGTCACAACAACACCAACCTGACAGAAATGACCGAGGTTCTCGCCTATGATGGGACGACGTTCACGATGGAGGCAACCATCTTATGCTTCGGCTGTTACAACTATCTGAACACCACCATTACCGTTGAAGGCTTCCTGCGCTGTCAGAACACACGGCTCATCGTCTTCTACATCAATGGACTTGAGTACCGCGATTGCCCTATGAATTTCCCTATGCTTTCTAAGCTGGGCTAATCCTTTTTCTCTTTTTTTATCCTTTAAAAAAAAAAATTCTTTGACACACTATGAAACGTATGAGTTCTTTCTTCTATATGTACTCAATGAGTTCGGAAATTTGAGGATTCTTCAGTCCCATCTTCCTCACGGTCACAAGAGTCTCCACAATCGAATATTCTTGAATATATTTACTAAATCGCTCAAAGGTAAAATCGACATACTTTTTTGCAGAAATGATATCAGGAGCATAAAAGGTGAGTACCCAATCAGCGATCCCATGTGTGAAATAAATATCCTCAATTTTTACTAACCCTTCAGGGTAATCATCGATTTTTCGTAAAATTATTTCTTTTTTGACGTCTTTGTCTAAAGGTGTACTATTCCTTTTCAAAAGTACCATGAAGTGCTTCAGATTTTGTGCCGTTCCATCCTCTACAGCAGAATAGCCCCAAATGATTTTTCGTTCCTCTAGAAGTTTTATGATCTTCCAGACCTTCTGCCGAGAGAAACCGCATTGTTTCCCAATCTCATCAATGCTTTCCTTTGCTTGGCGCTCCAAGAGTGCTAAGACCTGTGCTTCATCTGCTGTGATGGTTTCTTTCATGGTTGTCGTCATAATTCCCAACATCTCTTTCATTTAAAGCAATGAATTATGTCCTTTTGTAACAATTCCTCCCTTAAAAACATATCCTCTTAACGAAAATGGGTACTAAGTGTTCATTATCATCTAAAGACATCGATACAAATCAACATTCTATTCGTAAGGAAGATAGCGTAAAACTTTCTTCTCCGTTTTAATCTCTTCTTTATTCTTTATTCCGTCGAGAGAATCTACGGCGAGAACATAAAAGAAAACACCCATACACAGAAGGACAAGACCAAATACTGTAATAAGAGTACCCCACTTCATTTCAAACAAAATAGAACCAGTAACAATAAGAATAATTCCGATGAGTACTTCTCCTTCTTTCATTACCTCTCCACTATAGCGTTGAGAAATGATTCTATATAAATTTATCTTGTCATAATGTCAAAAAAACATCCTTTTTTCTTTTTTTCCAGGATGTACTCCGACCCAGAATTGTCTCCGTTGTCATCACCCTTTGTTCCGATGATGACTGTATCCCCTAAAAGTAAAACAGAATAGCCAAAATGATCACCTGCTGCACCGTTTATTGCAAGGAGTTTTTGTATCCCTGTCCAGTCCATTGACGAAGACCGTATAAAATAAGCTGGAAACATCGTATTTATCGTGCTATTTTTTTAGGGACTCATCCAGAGGAAATAGTCACAGTAACTAGCAGCATACATACGTATATTTCTGCCATTTTATATTTCATTTTTATTTTCCGCTCCCAAAATCTGATGGGATTGCCATGTCTGGTAGTTCATCTCGTAGTATTGTGCGATGGGGCTCAATGCCGAGTTACCTGCTGCATCGTAGGCAAGAGCCTGTGAGTTGTTGGTTGGTTTCCCGTCGAATTCGAACTCGTAAGGTTCTCCGGTAACGTTACCAATCAAGGTTCCATCCACGTAGAACTCTACTAAGACGATTCCACTGCATGAATCCACTCCCGTCGCTTTGCACAACCATTCGTCCTTCATGAAGTTGACCGGCGTAAAGGTATAATCGGTGAATATCGGTGGATCTTGGTCTATCTTGAAGCTTACGTTTTTTACCTCTTCGACGTTTGGAGGTATTTTTTTATCATCAGAGTAGAAATAGACCGTGCCATGGAAACAATGATCATCGACAACAATCGGTGTTGTGTATAATTCCCAGGTCGTTGGGTCCGGATCATTGATGCTATAGTAGGTGTTATTGACACCCATTGGCAACTCTCCTCCAAAATCGACCGCTATTAAGGTCACCTGAACATTGGTCACATACCAGTCGTTCTGTCCTACATTTCCACTCACTGTTGCATTGGTGACTGGGGGGATATCGTCAGGGGGCGGAGGGATATACCAGGTCTTTATTTTCTTGTTGTTCTCCGAGTGATCATCATTAGCAAGCTGTGTCTGCATTGTAAGTTTAAAGACCGTCTTGGGGAGAGTTCTTGGAATAGTAATATTCGGGAAAATTACAGTAGTCGTAGCACCAGGGAAAAGTGGGCCTTGGACAATCACAGTTTCATCATAGATGACAACATCATCAATCTCGAATTGTGCATTCACAGGGATGTCTAGCTCTGAGTAGGTAACACCAAAGTTCTGAACAATACCTTCAATGGGATAGTCCCAAAGATAATAGAGCCAATGAGGTTGAGTGATTTCGATAACTCCTACATCGTGTTCATAGTATAATGTGATCATTTTCACGAGTTCGTTATCCGCTGGATTCTCGTCAGTAACATTCATTGAAACAGTTGCATTAATCAGATAATTAACCGTTGTTGCAAAGGGGACATCCGCCGGGGTCCATTCAGGTAAAGAGACATTCAAGGTCTCTCCAGGTGCGATATCAACGGTTGTGGTCTCATCATACTCATCTATCAAGTTAATTTCAACTGGTGGGAAATCTCCAGAGAAATCAGTGGAATATGCTCCAACACTGAAATCATCAATATACCAGTAGTTCAAGTTCCAGTAATACCCAGAAAACTCGAACATGACCTGTGTGTCAGTACCGATATCACCAGAGATATCAATGGTGTATTGCGCTGCAGAGAGGCTTCCGTAGATTGGGTTGGTCCATGGGCTGACATCAGTCCAGGGGTCAGATTCTGAGCTACGGGTCTTGATGTAACAGTTGTATCCGCCTGCGTAGTCGTTGATCATGCTTCTGAAGGATAATGAAATGCTTGATTCTGCAGAGGTGTCAATCGGGTAGGACATCAGATACGCGTAATCTCCTACGATATTATAGTACGGGAGCCATGCTTCTGGTGATACTCCACCAGCGACATTGGTGAAGGTCTGTGTCCATTCAGTGTCTGATTCTTGTGTCCATTGGGCACCATACTGTATCTTGCTGATGACCATGGTGACGTTCACGTTTTGATCAAGCTGTCCGATGTTCTCAATCACGACTTCGGGTATTTGAGTCTCTGCGAGTCCATCCACAGGTGAAACGATCTGGTTGACTGCGACATCATAGATGTACCCAAAATGCAGAGTGATCGTTTCCTGTTTGAAGTCGAATGGGAAGTAATTACCAGGGAACTGAGTGGCTGCTCTGACAATATACGATAAATTTACATCTTCGTCGACACCAAGATCTGATGGTGTCCAATCAGGAAGCGAAACGTCCATTGTCACCCATGCAGGAATATCGACATACATCGTCTGATTATACTCAGGTACTCGATTTCTCCAGCCCAGCCAGACATCATCAATCGCCCAGACATTCATCCAAGTATTTAGCCCGAAATACATAAATCGAATCCCGGTTTGTGTACCAATATAGGCAGAAATATTTATCGTATATAACCAAGGCCATAGAGATACCGTAATCGGGTTCGTCCACGGTGAGACGTCATTCCAGGTTGTTCCTCCATCACCAGTGGCCTCCACGGTGCAATTACATGGTCCACCTCCCCAGTCAATGTAGGACCGGAAGCTCAGTTCCAGTTCAGTTGAAGAAGAGGTGTCGACATATGCTGATTGGAAGCCTGCTGTAGCACCTTGGTTGTTGTATGATGAAAGGATGGCCTCAGGAGATGTTCCACCAGCATAGGATGTGTAGCTCTGCACCCAGAAATCTGTAGTAGCTAGATTGCTCCATCCGGCAGGGGGGAATACCCCATCGAAATGCTGGTTAAAATAATCAGTGCATTGGTTCTTCGTGATTTTCATGTTCACAGGGACGTTGTCGATATCATACCATCCATGGTTTTCCACGGTAACTTCGGGGGTGATGATCTCTGCATCCCCCGAGACAGGTGCATTTATCT
>DATMWV010000060.1:0-4939 GCA_035562195.1 Thermoplasmatota archaeon | reverse complement strand
TCATCACCTCACTAGGTGTTGTCATAAACAATGATGATGTTCTTGCAACCCCGGACCCTGAAAACATCATCTTTGACTATCAATTGATATACGACGTCGCACAAAATCTCTCATGGCGGATTAATCAATCCTATGACATTGAACATGGCGAGCTTGCAAAAGGACGCTATTTCGGATCAAAAGGTGAACATGATGCAGCTGATTATATTGCTTTTCAAATGGGCTATTTTGGTCTTATTGATCTTAACTATTCGGCACTTTCATATCGTCAACAAATAGACAATTCTGAAACTCTTCAAATTCGATATAAAAAATTGTCTGTGTACAATCATTCCTCTCATCAAAGTAAATTCATTGACGAATGCTACATAGGAACTGAATGGAAGTTACTCAAAGAACTAAGAGACTTTAATCATACCTGGCAGAATGTTGAAATCGAGTATCTCGGTCCTCTTTTTAGTATTTTCAATCCCTATTACAATAACTTCTGTAATCATAGCTTTAATTTCTCGTTTTTCAACGACCTTATAGACAATGAATCACGTCAAGAAGAGGGTAATTTCTCCGATTACTTGGTGGGACTCTTCGAAAACTATTACAACTTTACTTTCGATGACATCCTTGAACATCCTGAAAACGCCACCCAATTGCCTTGGTACAACCAAACAGAATACTATTTCGGGAAAAATAATTATGCGCTCATTTCAGAGAACCCCAAATTCCACCCAAACATGTCCGTCTTCCCTAGAATAGATACTATAGAAGAAAATATCAACAACATCCTACAAAACCTTGGATATGAAGGCCATTATGAAGTCAATGAAATGCAAATATTATGGCAACTTGCAAAACAAGTCTGGCAAAGACTTATACTTTTATGGTGTCAAATACATAGATGTGAAGCAGTCATCCTCTACGACCTAGACCCGGTCTGCTTCGATACGCTTTCCGAAAAAAATAAATTTCCAATACCCGTGATTAACATCAATGGTACCCTAGGAGAAGAGATAAACAATAGCAGGGAAGACTTCACCATCAATTTTACAATAGACCAGTACTGGGACGACTCCGTTGAAAGCTACAATGTCGTAGGTCAAATCAATGGTACAAATTCGAATCGAAATATCATCATCGACTGCCTCTATGACTCAGTCTGGTGCCAGGGGACATCGGACTCCGCGATTGGTTGCGGGATGGTCCTTTCGTTAGCAGAAAAAATGAAAGACCTTGAGAGACTTGGAATCCATCCTAAATATAATGTGAGGTTTATATTGTTTGGGGGAGAAGAAACAGGCGCGTTGGGAGCCAAATACTACGCACACAACGAGGATCATGACATCGATAGCGTCATCGACCTCAACCAACTCGGCTTCGACCAACGCGATCCTGAAGTCCCCCTTATCATGAACGTGGCGTCGAATAAATTCTTCATGACACCAATCCTTCAACATATTACCGATATCACTCAATACGAGGAAAGAACCAATGACAATACTCAAGTGCGAGTTTCATGGACTCCATTAGGTTCAGTCAGTGATGAGAATCCATTTGGACGTCTTGGTTCCACACGACCACTCTGTAAGACCATCATGTTCCTCAAAGATATGAACTGGACGCGACATCATAGAGATGGCGCAAACCATACCGACGGCGACTCCATGGACTACTATGATGAAGATGAAGTCCGTTTGACGATGGAAATGATCTGGAACGTGACACGCTTCCTCGCATACAATCCTGATACATGGTTCGTAAAAGACTCTGTAGAATATAGTTTCACTGACGATGAAAACGATGAGAACACCGACCCTGACACCGTCACTGTCTCCTTCGACATCGATACTTCATTCCCAGAAGATAAAGCCACCGTAAAAGTCATCCTCGTCCCAAGATACATCTCGAACCTGCTCCACCCAGCCTACCCCATCCTCTATCGATATCGCGCTGAAAAAGACTTCATCGTCACACCAGAAGGTGTCACCGGAGAGATTACACTTCAGCTCCCGAAAGGTGCCCCTGCCGCTGACTACAGAGTGAATGTCGTCCTCCTTGATTCACGAGGTGAGGTCTTCTCAAGTTTCCTTGGGGAGGACGGCCTCCTCACTCAGACGGTAGACAGTATCCAAGACTTTTGCGAGTTATTAGAGAATTTTTTTGATGATGACTGCGAGGAACAACTTCTTCAATATTCAGACGAAATCTACGAAGATTATCATATAAACATAGCCGAGTTCCTTGACAAATACCCGCACTTACAAGACGTCCAAAACCTCATCCAGGATCTCTTCTCGATTTATTGCTTCAGCGATGATCGAGAACATACATGTGCACGACTCTCACCACCAAACGACCCACCGGCTCAGCCAGACAAACCAACAGGACCCATCATCGTCGCCCCCCATGAAACCGCCAGCTACACGACAACGACGACCGACCCGAACGGCGACTCTGTCCAATACAAATGGCGGTTTCAATTCGGCGACCTCTTCCAATTCAACCGTTGGAGCAATATCCTCAGCTCAGGAACAGAACATACCAAAAGTCATACATGGGGAGACCTATATATGCCACATTGGGTAGCGGTCAAAGCGCGCGACTGCCAAGAAGACCAATGGACGAGCACAAACGTACAAAGCGATTACTCTGATAAACTATGGGTCTTTGTCAACCCAGGAGGATGGTTCGATGCTCCGCAAGAAACCCTTGTCGGGGAGACCATGGAATATCAAGCACAAGTCGAAGGGATACAACCCGAGCAGTACCTCTGGAATTTCGGTGAATCAGAAACCTGGGAACAAACAAGAGAAACTACTATTGAAAAAACCTATGAAGAGAATGGAACTTACCTCGTTCAGCTGAAAATCATCGATGATGAACAGCACGAATACCTCTATTCAAAAAACATCGATGTACAGTATTTGATTTCACAATTCAACTCGTCTTCTGGCAAAATAGACCAGCCGCTTTGGTTCAACGACTCATCCCGAAAATGCAATGGTATTAATATAACCAACAGGACGTGGGATTTCGATGATGGCACCATCGTATACGATACACAGAATGTCAGTCATATATTCCAATCTCCTGGGATATATAATGTGACGTTAACCGTTGTTGACGAAGACAACGAATGCATCGACAGTGCCTCAACCATCATCTATATTGAGGATCATCCTCCTGTTGTCCAGAGCATCAGTTGCGATCCTTTCATTATCGCCCCCGATCATGAAATAACGTTCTATGCCGATATTACCGATGGCACCTCTGGAATCCACACAGCAACATTGAACATCAGCCGTCCTGATGGCACATGGGATGTCCTCCCAATGCAACCGGTCGAGGAAGGTCCATATGACTTCGATTCCAATTATACAGTTTTGTATACTGACACCGAACACATCGGGGAATATTATTACTCCATCTATGTCGAGGACAACGCAGGAAACAACGTAAGCCATGGTGGTTTCAGCTTCACCGTCTCTGAGCTTGCGTTCCTCCCCACCACACCGTATTACGGCACCGTTCCCTACGATGACATCCCCGTTGATCTCTTCTCTAGTACTGATGCAAGTCAGCATTACGCGTTCACCAGCATCGCTGGTGACGTGGTCCTCTGGATGCCGATGGATGAAACAACCACGGAATATAATCTCATGGACGTCAGCGGATACGAGAATGATGGTGTATGCCATGGTGGTGCGAACCAGACGGAGAATGGATCCTTCGGGAAAGGATTCCTATTCGATGGAGTAGATGATTACCTCGAAATAGAACCAAATGCTTCAATAATGTTCAATGCATCCCAGCCGTTGACCTGGTCCTTCTGGATTCGCCCTGAATATTCTACCGTGAACACGACCATGGGATTGCTCTCTAAAGCCTCCTCAGCATCAAATGGATCTGGGTTCTCCTTCTGTCTTAATACAACAACAAACGACGCTGCATTTGTCATCTGTGCCCCAGATGATGGAGTCATGCGATATTCTGATAGTGTAGACCTGAATATCTACAACACCAGCTGGGTTCAACTCACCGTTGTCTATAACGGAAGCTTGGGATGGGACGTGTACCTGAATGGATCAAAACAAGATACATTGTTCTTCCCAATAGCCTCCAACACAGATGCATCATATCTCTTGGGTGCTGGAAGAAACGCGACTAGTGATGCGGCTGACCTGTTTTTCCAGGGTATCCTTGATGATTTCGTCATGTTCAAACGCGGGGTAGATACTGATGAGATTCATTCGCTTTTTAACGCATCAGAATATCCCTATTCTCATAATTTCACTGATTTACCTGATGGGACGTATGATTTTACTGGATGTGCTGGGTACCCTGGAGGATTTGCGAATACGACGGAGACACGAAGCATTCTGATAGACACTCTTGCACCGATCATCTCCAATGTTACTGAGTCACCTGATACTGTGGGTTTCGGAGGTAATGTTAAGATAAATGCGACAGTAGTGGAAAACGGCAGTGGTCTGTTACTGGTAGCGGTGAATGTGAGTTATCCGAATGCCACGTCATGGAATTATTCCATGACCTGTGTGGGTGATGATGTTTATCAGTTGAACTTTTCTGATACCTGGTTTGTTGGTCAATATAATTATTCAGTATGGGCGATGGACAATATTGGTAACACCGTGTGTGACTCTGGCCGTAGTTTTAATGTGACTGCGAATGCAACCATCAGCATCGCTACATTGAAAAACAGTTACAGTGGCACTCAATACATCAACATCACGGATCCACCGAACCCACCAGAGAACCTCACCCTGATTGGAAGAGGACTTTCCTGGAATACCTACTACAACGCAACATCCGGAGAAAACCTTCTGGAGACGTACCAAGGGCCCGTGAACTACCAGGAGGACAATGAAACCTGGATGCCTATCAACAATACTATCACGCAACTCCCAAGTAACCATCCTGCGTA
>DATMWV010000059.1:0-6202 GCA_035562195.1 Thermoplasmatota archaeon | reverse complement strand
TCCTTGAAACCGGCCTCCTTGAACTTGCTCATCAAATAGGAATCGAAAAAACACTTATCGATACTGCTGCTCTTGCCCCTGGTGAGAACAGTGGTGCTGCCATTGCCGCTCTCCCTGTGATAAAGGAGGAATACGGCCTACCAACGGGTTGTGCGATTCATAACGTCGTTGAGAAATCACGATGGTTAAACGATTTTCCTTTCGCAAAAAAAACAGTGGATGTCGCCTCCAATAACGCCATCCCTCTCTTTGGAGGGGACTATGCGATATTCGGTCCTATGGAGAACGCTGAACTCGTTGTACCCCTCATCGCATGGCAGGATATCCTCGTCTCCGAGTATACAGAGAACTATTTCGGTATCAGCCCTGTCGCATCACATCCACGGAGGAAACTGTTCAAATGAAGCAGCATGTACACACCAGCGTCATCGGGTCATATCCAATCTCCATTACTACCCAGGATCTGATGAACGATTATTTCACTGAGCAGCAGACGTCCTGGATGCAGTACATTGAACAAGCAGTCCATGACATGACAGCAGCAGGCATCACCTACATTTCAGATGGACAAACACGGGATCCTTTCATCCAGTTATTCACAAGAAAATTGAACGGATGCAGAATACGACAAAGAACAGAGATTATTGGACGCGTTGAACACCATACTCCTATTACCGTACCCGATCAGATCCACACGAAACGACTCCTCCCAAGACATGTCATGCTCATCGGGGTCCTCACCGGCCCATATACCCTGACAAAATCCTCTGTTGATTCATTCTACCACGATGAAAAGCAATTAGCCTTTGATTTTGCAGCCGCACTACGAAAAGAAGCAGAGCTTCTTTTAAAACACGTTGATTTGATCAGCATCGATGAACCGGTCTTTTCCAATGAACTCCCAGAGTACGCAAACGAGCTCATTCAGACGATAACAAAAGGACTATCTCGGCCAACACGCCTGCATGTCTGCGGGGATGTGTCTCGCATCATTCCTCAGCTCGTCGACATGCCAGTTGACATCCTCTCCCATGAGTTTAAAGCCTCACCCCATCTGTTCAACGTGTTCCAAGAATACCCTTGTAACAGAAACATGTGTATTGGTTCAGTCCGGTCTGATGATGCAGTCGTCGAATCTGTCGAAGACATCGTCACACATGTCAACAAAGCAATCGCCATCTTCGATAAGAACGTAGTTCAAATCGCCCCTGATTGTGGACAACGTTTACTCCCCAGAACCATCGCTTTCCAAAAATTAAAGAACCTTGCGGCAGCAGGAGAGATTCTCAATGGTGGATAGAGAAGTTCCTTTAATCAAAGCAAAAAAAACAACAGAAAAAGACGTCATCCTTGACCCCCAGGGTTTTTTTGTCATCGAAGTCGATAGCAAAAACATCCGGGTCGAGTACTATTCAAATGTGTATAAAAACAAACGGATTGTCTCTGGTCTTCTTCAGAAAGTTTTTACAGGAACCAAGGCTGATGGTTTGTCAGATTCGATCGCTGTTCATGTCCCAAGCCTGCGCCCAGAGCATTACCTGTACCTAGGCCGTGAGTTGCAAAAGGCACAACTCGCGTTTGAACACAAAAAGAAGTATCTCCAAGGTGGATGCTAACCTCTGATGAAACGTTCCTCATAGCGTATGATGTTCTTTTTCCGTTGGATCAGTTGAGTTTTTTTCTTCAGAGCTGCCATGTCTCGTTTATCTATTTTCGGTTTCGTATGAAAATATTGTTTATCACGGGGCGGTTGGTAATGTGGCCGCATAATGCAACATCCTCCTTGTATCTCGTAACAAGGAGGGTTTATATTATGGTAACGAAGAAAAAAGCGAGAGTTATTTACGTTTCTCCACAGAACCATCCTGCGAGACATGGAACTCTGTTTTACCGTTACACCATTTTCTTGTAACATTTTTTAGAGTGATCGTATCTCCAATATGGCAGGTTTGGATCTCCTTGACGTTGCGATTCCAAAGGATCAGTTCTTTTTTTATATTGTGTTCCTTCATCGTAATCGTTGTGACAAAACCAAATTCACCATCGTCCTTGAAGAACGCCTTGGTCGGTTCTTTGAGAACCAACACACCAGAGATTTCATGACAGAGATCAGTCTGTGGATCTGACTGTGAAGAAGCATCTGTTGGTTGAACTTCAAGAAGGCCCCAGCGACCAAGATGGATTTCCATTCCACCGGTGTACCCTGTCTTTGTGTACCCATTGATGATCTTAATCCAGGTCCCCTGCTGGATCTCCTTGTTTTTTATTGCATCGATGTCCCCGTTCCAGAGCACAAGTCGACAGGTCGCAGTCCCATCTGTTATGTCCAGATTGATGACCTTTCCCGGAGAGCCGTTTTTCCTTTTAAACGTCTTTGAATCCGAGATACTCAGGACTCTTCCAACAACGGTATAATCACCATCAGGATTCAAATCAACGATTTTTGTGATACTTTGGGTGTTCCTCCCTAGCTTATCAACAAGTATGAACGCGATGGTGTCTTTATCAATTAATTCGTCATAGATCTTATATAAACTGTTTATCTCTTTTTCAAATTCTTTTTTTGGTTTAATGTCAGCGATTAACTCAAGAAGCTCTGTTTTGGTCTTATGCATCCGCAACATAACAAGGTATGCCGTTTTCTTACTTATAGTCTACTATGCATAATAAAAAAAAAATAGAAGGAAGGCGTGGTAGTTGGGATTGCAAGGAGGCAGAGATACGATAGAGATAATCCTATGTTGTTAGGTAGAATAGATTAATTTCTGATAGTTTTTCCAAGGAAGTGTGGTTTTATTATACGATGCTGCTTTTTTCTTATTGTTCTTACGATACCCTTTTTTGTATTCCCCATTCCCTCCATATTCCTTATAGTGGTATTGCTTCATTTCTTCACCTCTCTTCCAGCTCTTCTCAGAGTGGAACGCATGGTGGTTTCTGTCGTTTATATTATATATAGCTGCCCTGTAAAAATGTCAAAACGTACAAATAAACGAGGGTATACACAGCGTAAACAAAATATAAATATAATACTCTTCATATAATGGTTTGAAAGGGATGATACTATGAAGAATAAGAAATTCATTGGTGGTGGAATTTTATGTATTGTTTTTGTGACATTATTGCTTACTGGCTGTGTGACACCGAAGCATTATATGGTCCCAATGCGCGATACCGTACAGCTTGCAACCGATGTCTATGTGAAACAACCAAGCCAACAGCACGGTAGTATCCTTATCAGAACACCCTATGATAAAAACGCATTAGTTCTTCTTGGTATGAACTGGGCGCAGAACAGTTGGCCGACGGTCATTCAAGATATGCGGGGACGGTTTTCTTCAGAAGGGATTGATACGGTCTTTAAAAACGAGCATACCGATGGACCTGATACGCTTGCCTGGATTGCACAACAACCATGGTCAAACGGGAAGGTCGCGACCTTTGGTGGGTCTGCGTTAGGAATCACTCAATACCTGACTGCAGGAGCAAACCCACCGCAGCTTGCCTGTCAGTATATCCAGGTCGCTGCACCAGATCTGTATAAACATACGATGTACCCTGGTGGAGAATTCAGAAAGAACCTGGTGGAGGAATGGTTAAGAGCCCAGGGGAGCACCTACATCCTCCCTGAGCTCTGGACACATGAGAACTATACGATGGATTACTGGACAAACGTCTCATTAGAGGATAAATGGGATCAGGTCAATGTGCCAGCGATACACATCGGTGGATGGTATGACATATTTACGCAAGGAATCATCGACGGGTTCCGAGGATATCAGCATCAAGGTGGAACAGGAGCGCAAGGAAAATCAAAACTGATCATCGGACCATGGACCCATGGGGGTGCTGGAACCAGGACACAAGGTCAACTGACCTATCCGGCGAACAGTCTTGATAATTTCTCCCAAGCTTTGTTCTGGCAGATGGCCAATGAGTACACCATGAATGGTCCAACGGATTATGACGCCTGGCCTGCGGTTACCTATTATGTGATGGGTGATGTCAATGACTCAAATGCAACCGGGAATGAATGGCGCTACGCAGATGACTGGCCAGTCCCCTCGATTGAGCAAGCATGGTACCTCCAGAAGGATGGAAGCCTCCAAACCACCATAGCTACAGAAGAAGAACAATTCACCTACAGCTATGATCCAACCAACCCAGTCCCAACCATCGGCGGAGGAAATCTCAACATCCCTGCTGGTCCATTTGATCAGCGACCTGTGGAAAACCGCTCAGATGTATTGGTTTTCACCAGCCCTGTCCTCGAAAAACCCTATGAGGCGACCGGGGCGATAAAAGCACGATTGTTTGTCTCCTCTGATTGTCCAGATACGGATTTTACGGTGAAACTGACCGATGTCTACCCAGATGGACACTCCATGTTGATTACCGATGGGATCCTCCGCATGCGAAATCGAAACGGTTTTGACCATTGGGAACTGATGGAACCAGGCACCGTCTACCAGGTGGATGTCGACCTCTGGAGCACGTCCTATGTATGGAACACAGGTCATCAGATACGAATCGCTATATCCTCCTCCAACTACCCCCGATGTCTCAACAATCCAAATACGGCAGACGGGATCTATAAGAACACTACCTATTCAATCGCACAGAACACCGTCTATGTTGATAGCATTCATCCCTCTTGTCTTCTTCTCCCTGAGATTCCTCTCAACGCAACCAGCCGTCAACAGACCTGGGTTCCTTCTGTTCAGGATGCTTCGTCCGAAGTGGATCATCCACTGTTGCAGCCTCCTGTAAGGTTACAAAACATCCTTCAGCGCTCCCCTCTCTATAATCAACTCTTTGAATACCGTTCTTTCATGATTAGATGATATCTGAAAAAACCACTTGATTACACCAGGATTAAGCCTTACGAAAGCATGTATTAATAAACTATATATATTATATAAGATAACTTTTATATAAAGAAACGCAGGAGTCCTCGTAATCAGATGGTGACAAAAAAGACGATCATCGCGATAAGTCTCGTAGTGTTATTCCTTATCAATATCGTAGCTGCCGCATTCATTTTTATAGACATCCAGGTTTTAGCATTTCCCCAGACAACACTTCAAGTTGATGTCATTGAAATAAACACTGATGAAATAATCATCCATCATAATCTCAAGTTATACAACCCGAATTCTTTTGAAATGATCCTTAAAGATTTTCAAATTGTCGCGACAACAACCGAAGGCGAAGAAGTAGCAAATATCACGATCGAAGGAGGGTCTATCCCAGGGCAAGCCCATTGGAATTATACGGCGGACGACCAGATCGTCATGAAAGGAAATCTTTCCGGGCTCCTCAGCAGTACCGTCACAGGGGTCATTGGTTTAAACATCTTCGGACTCATACAAAAGACAATCCCACTTGAAATGACCGTCCTCATCTCGCTGAAGGAGGCACTCAGCAAGATAGCAGTCCCCGGTATTATGATTCGAGCGGAATTTGGTAACATCACAAGCAAAGCGGTTAATCTTACCACAGCCATTGAGGTATCGAATCAGAATCCCTTCAGCATGTCTGTAAACAATTTTTTGGTGAACATCACCACGGAAACAGGTGACAATGTAGGCAAGTTCATCCTACCTGGTGTGCCGGTCCCTGCAGAAAGCAGTGTCACCGTCCATGGCACTGGTTCAGTCTTCATTCGAGCATTGAACGCAAAAAAACTCTTAATTGACCTCCATGCAGATGCAGGAGCGCATGTCGCCGGGGTGAACAAATCATTGCCTATATCAGCTAAGGTTGAGATTACCATCCCAAATCTCGAAGAATTCGTCCCTCCTGATAAACCCCTTGAGCTTTCCCTTGATATCGATCTGTACCGTACACGCGGCGGACTCAAAGGGAATATGACTCTTGAAGTTTTAAACCCGACAAAAATACCGTTCATCGCAACAGACCTTGTTGTCATGTACTACGGGGTGAAGAACAACCAGAAATACTTAGTCGCAGAAGGACCATTTGGTTCTGGTGAACTCGTCCCCGAAAGCACTACGTATTTCCATGGCGAAATGATACTATCCTACTTGAAACTTTTTAATTTTTCAGGCAAAGGATTCCTACCTGATAAGGTTTTTGCGCAGCTCCGTACAAAAATTTCTCTACCAGACGTCAACATTTTTATTCCTGTTGCTATCGGATCGTACATCGATTTACACCTGCTTCGGCCCAACCAATAAAC
>DATMWV010000058.1:0-4300 GCA_035562195.1 Thermoplasmatota archaeon | reverse complement strand
TCTCTAAAAAAAAAAAATTGAAAGAGCCAGTTGTTTGGCTCGTTTCAGTTTGGGTTATTTTTCTTTTTCCGGCAACATGTAGGCGATATCGTCCCAGGGGTGTCGGTACAAGCCTTGTTTGAGACGTTTCTGGTCAAGATAATGACCGATGAGTCCGATGCTCCGACCAAGGACGAACAATCCATTTAATGCACCCATCTTGATGTACTCGTCAGCCTCCTGTTTGGAAAGCTCTGATCGAAGCAAATCGACAAAACAGATGCCGATGCAACCATCCACATTCAAAATCAGGTTATCTCGTTTTGATGTGGTGATCTTCTCGACCTCTCGTGCGTAATCAAGCAGAGGAGTGCTTTTGAAATGTTTCTTCGCGTACGAACTGATGATCGTGACACGCATGTCAGGGTTATGGATAGATTTTATCAGATGACCGATCCCCTGAATATTGGCTCCCTTTGCTTTCATATCGTCAACGAACTGCTGGGGTGTTTTGCCTGTGTCATATGCTTCGGAGAACATCTGTGCTGCACCATCGATTGCCCCACCGAACCGTGGACCGATCGTGAGCATCCCAGAGACAAGGGAAGAAATCAGGTCTTTGCCTGCACGGGTCGCAACAATCGTGTTATGCGCACCGGACACCGCTGGTCCATGATCAGCTGTTACCATGATTGCCATTTCAATGAACTTCGTCGCATAATCAGGGAGTCGTCGTTTGAACCATAGGATGCTTAGCACACCACCGATACCAATGTCTTTCGAAAACACTTCAGAGATTGGCATGTTCCCGTAGAGGAGTTCTTCGCCGCGGTCATCGGAAATCGTTGAGATGAAGTTTGCTGGTTTCCGGACCACTTTTGCTTTCACTGCCGCATTATAATCCATTGGGATCTTCACTGCAGCTGGCTCTGGCCGAGGGATGATGATCTTCTTTTTCACCAGATCGTTGTACACTTTTGCGATTTTCTCCCCATAGTCATCAAATGAGTTGGGTACGACAGCACCAGCTGTTTTCAATGCTGCGTTTTTTGCATCCGCTGTCTCCGATTCAGAGCCTGCCTTTGCACCGGCATGACCGAACTGCACCTCTGTTTTAAACGCTTTAGAGCACGTGCCTGTCACCCACATGACAAGAGGTTTGGTGATCATCTTTTTCTTCAGTGCATCGACAATGGTGTACTCATCGGACCCGCCGACTTCACCAAGACACACCAGCATCTTGATGTCAGGGTTTTTTTCATAGCGAAGCAGATGGTCAAGTAAGGTAGTCCCAGGGTATCGGTCACCACCAATGGCGATTCCTTCGTACAACCCATCGGTGTTCTGGGACACGATGTTGTAGGCTTCGTTGCTTAATCCACCGGATTTCGATACGAAACCAACAGAACCAGGTCGATGGAGCTTTGAATCCATGATGTTTTCAATGGTCCCACCGGTGTTGCCTATCTTGAATGCGCCAGGGACTATTCCACCGACGGTCGCAGGGCCGATGATGACCTTGTTGAGTTGTTTTGCTTTTGTAATCAACTCCCGCATCCTGCGTTCTGGAACACCTTCTGCGATGATGACGACAGTGCGAATCTGTGGAATCGCAAAGGCTTCCTCGGTCGATGACGCAGCAGACCGGAACGAGGCGAAGTTGATCATCACATCGACATTTTTATGTCGGTTCGCTGCGTTCTTTAATGATTTGTAGACGGGGACAAGGATTTCTTTTGGTCCGAAGAAGAACTTCTGGAAGCTGTCGTTCCCGGTTGGGTTGACGATGGCAGCAACTGAAGGGGTTTTGCGTCCTGCGACGTAATCGAAATCCAGCATCCGTTGTACCGCGTTTGTCTGCATGTTATAGATGAACGCTTGGGTGTCCTTATCAAATAAAAGATAGTCTTTCTTGCTTGCCATGGTTATTTGCCTCCTTTGAGTGCCATACTGACAATCTTAGTCATATGTGTCTCCGGTCCATATACCTCAATCGGGACCCCGAGTTGCTCACCAAGCTCTCGCATGATCCGTAAGCCTTCCTTGTAGTTCGGTCCTCCTCTGCGGACGTAGATTTTGACTTTGTTTTCTTTGAGTTTTTCTTTGTATTCCTTTAATGCGCGGACGATGCCTTTGAAGGTGTTTGCAACATCGGTGAAGTTCGCAATCCCTCCACCGATCAACAGGAATTTTCCTTTCGGGTTCTTCTTCCGGGTTATGAGATCCAGGATCGTTTTCGCATATAGATAGGTGAACTCCTCATTAGGGTCACCTGAGTATTCTCCGTAGTTCGCCATCTCGCTCATGAACCCTAGGTCGGTGATTGTGTCTGCGTAAATCACTGATGCACCACCACCAGCAACCATGGTCCAGACCCTTCCCTCGGGATTAAGGACAGTAAGTTTTAACGACGCTCCGGTCTTTGAGTCCAAGTCCTGGATATATGCTTCTTCTTTCGTCAACATCCTACCAAACGGCGAGGGGAAGTCGATGCCGCCCCATTTTTTTCCGCTGACAAACTCAGCGGTGTCGTCGAGTTTTGCAGCAAGATCTAAGGGAACGATGCGGTTTCCGGTTACCACAAACGGGTTGATCTCAAGGTATGTGTAGTTGAGGTCTGCGTAGAATTTGAACATCCCTTCGATGAAACCAGCAATGAGTCCTTTTCGTTCTTTCGGAATGTTCCCGAGCAGTTGTTTTTCGATGTCGCCTGCGGTCGGATAAGTCCCGATTGGAATAGTCATACGGACTGCTTTTGCATCGATGTCCCCGACATTTATCCCACCCTGATGGTGGAAGAGGATTTGGTCACCTTCTCGCTGTGAAAGGATGGCGAGGTAGTACTCATCGTTCTCGTCATGCGGGACGAAGGGTTCGACGATGAAATGGTCAAGGATCCCGGTGACGGTTCCGACGGTCACTGGTTTGCTCATCCGCTCTTTGATCCATTTCTCTGCGTCTTTCCAGTCAGCGTTGAGCAGCAACAGCTTGCTTTTTCCTCGTCTTTTGATGAGTTGGTCTGGTTTGACGACGAGTTTTTCTTTCGTAAGCCATTTGTAGGTGGTTGGTAGTTTTTTGAGATCGGTTTGTGGTCCTATGCTAATGAATTTATTCTCTATCGTGTATGCTCCATTGGTGTATTCTTTTAATAAGCGGGCGATCATGTTTTTTCCGTCTGCTTCCCGGATTGCTTTCTGTGCCATGTTTCATCCTCCTTTTTTATAGTTTTTTCTTCAAATGATCTGCGATCGCATCAATGAATTCTTCTGTATAGACTTGTTTGTTTTTCGGGTTTGGTGTTGCGACTCTGAGGAGATCCCCAGTCATGATGCCGCTGTGAATCGTCTCAAGGGATGCTTCTTCTAGTTTATGGGCGAAGTCGATGAGCTCTGGTGTGTTATCCAGTTCTCCTCGTTTCTTGAGAGCCCCAGTCCAGGCGAAGATAAGTGCCATCGGGTTTGAGCTGGTTTTTTCTCCTTTCAGATATTTGTAGTAATGTTTCTGTACGGTGCCATGGGCTGCCTCGTATTCGAAGTATCCATCTGGTGAGACGAGCACTGATGTCATCATTGCAAGGCTGCCGTATGCAGACCCGAGCATATCTGACATGACGTCTCCGTCGTAGTTCTTACAAGCCCAGAGCATGCCTCCTTCAGATTTCATGATGCGTGCGACTGCGTCATCGATCAGGGTGAAGAAATATTCGATGCCTGCATCTTCGTATTTTTTCTTCCAGTTTTTCTCGAATTCCTCCTGGAAGATTTGTCTGAATCGTGCGTCGTAGGTCTTTGAGATGGTATCTTTGGTGGCGAACCAGAGTGGTATTTTCTGGTCGAGTGCATAGGTGAAACATGCTTTAGCAAAGCTGCTGATGGATTTGTCAGTGTTGTGGATCCCTTGGATGATTCCTGGGCCTTTGAATTCATGGATGGTTTGTTTTATTGGTTGTCCACCGTCTGCTGGGGTAAACGTTAGCTCTGCTTTTCCTGCTCCGGGGACACGGATCTCCTGGTTCTTATAGACGTCACCGTACGCATGTCTGCCGATTTGAATAGGCTTTGTCCAGTTCCGTACTCCTGGTGGGATGTTCTTGGCAAGAATCGGGCTGCGGAAGACGGTCCCGTCAAGGGCTGCCCGGATCGTCCCGTTAGGGCTGGGCCATTCTTTTTTAAGATTGTATTCTTTGATGCGGTCTTTGTTTGGTGTGATGGTTGCACATTTCACCCCCACACCATGTTTCTTGATTGCTTCTGCAGCATCACGGGTGATTTTGTCATCGGTCTCATCACGTTTTTGTAACCCGAGGTCATAGTACTCCAGG
>DATMWV010000057.1:0-4291 GCA_035562195.1 Thermoplasmatota archaeon | reverse complement strand
TCGCATAAACCCCCTTTTTTTCTTTCTTTTTTTTTTATCGTATTTGTTCCCAAAGTTTTATATATTATTGTAAGGTTTTATTACGTTATATATTTGGGGATATTCTATGAAGAAAAGCCTAGTAGGAATTATCGTAGCTGTAGTAATCATCAGCGGATATGGAGCTGTTGCGACTTCGTTGACAAACCAAAACTGTGCAGAAAAAACAGATACTTTTATGTTTTCATCTGTCAAACTTTCTGAAGACCAGGACTATACTACTGTCGATTTATCTGAGGCAACCTCGTATCTGACCACTCAAGGAAGCTTCGCTGTACCGGTGGTGACCCGGGTCTATACGTTCCCATTTATGACTAAGATAACAGATGTTGTGGTAAGTTTCTCACAGACTGAAGATATTCCTATCTCAAAACCATTGAAGGTCGCACCCGAGGCAATCGCAGATACAGGGGTGGAACCGACCGAGATCGTTCTTCAATCGACTTCATTGAATATCTACCCAGAGCAACGTTATAGTTATCATATGGCGGCTGGGAGGCAGAATGACAACATTGTCACATTTGTAGCGATTCATCTGTATCCCGTTCAGTATCTTCCCTCGGAAAGCATTCTGCGTTGTGCCAAGAACGCTGAAATCACGATTACCTATGAACCCCCAGAAGCACGCTCGGCAACATCTTCTGATAATTACGAGCTTGTGATTATCGCCCCTGAAAAATTTGCTGATGCGTTACAACCACTTGTCACGCATAAGCTCAGTATGAATATGTCAACCAAGCTTGTCACACGAGAAGATATCTATCAAAGTGTGTATTTCCCTGTAGAGGGAAGGGATTGTGCGGAGGAAATAAAGTATTTTATAAAAAACGCTTGTGACCAATGGGAGACAAAATATGTCCTGTTGGTTGGGGGAAGGAGCGGGGGTGTGAAACAAGAAAAATGGTGGGTACCTGTTCGTTACTCTTTACTCGATGACGGTGGGGAAGGTTCATATCTTACTGATCTGTATTTTTCTGATGTGTATGACGTCTATGGGAACTTCTCAAGCTGGGATTCGAATAATAACGGGATTTTTGCAGAATGGAAGAACACTCAGAGGGATATCATGGATATGTATCCTGATGTTTATGTTGGTCGACTGTCATGTATTAACGTTCCTCAGGTAAAAACCATGGTGAAAAAAATCATCAGGTATGAGACGTCAACGTATGGTGCTGAATGGTTTAAGACATTTGTTGGCGTCGCTGGTGATACCTACCCTGATCCCAATGATCCGTATTATGAAGGTGAGCTTGCGACGAATGCATCGTTCCAGCAGCTGGAAAGCCTTGGGTTTGATGCCTCGATGGTCTGGACGTCCAATGGCAGGTTCACTGATGCGAACGCAGTGATCGCTGAGATAAGCAAAGGCTGTGGGTTTGTGCATTTCTCTGGGCATGGGAACGTTCTTGCCTGGTCGACTCATCCTCCGAGAAACGAGTCATGGGTGAACGGACCGACTGCGTTTGATATGAAGAAATTATCCAATGGGGACGAACAACCCGTTGTTATTGTTGGTGGCTGTCATAACGCACAGTTCAATACCAGCCTTTACAACATGTTGAAGGGGGTATTCGAGGATGGGTTGTCGTATTTCAAATCGACTCGGCCCTTTGGGGCGTTCTGGTTATATGAATGGATCCCTCGTTGCTGGGCATGGGCCATGGCAAGTCAGAGCAGGGGTGGTGCGATCGCGGTGATAGCAAATACCGGTCTAGGATATGGAGAACCAGGGGAACATACATTGACCGAACGAGGACGGCATCTTGAGTGGTTATTCTTCAAAGCCTATCACGATGGCGAGGTGAACCTTGGGGCGACACATGGGACGGATCTTATCTATTATATGAATGAACATCCTCCCATGGCGGATCAAACCGACTGTAAGATAGTCCAGGAATGGGTACTCCTTGGTGACCCCAGTCTGCTTATTGGAGGATATCCCTCCTAACCCTTTTTTTCTTTTTTTTCGTGATATTTTATAAGGATATGTTTATATAATCAAAGATGAATGATTTCACATAGGATGATCCATATGAAAAAGACCCTGTTTGTACTTCTTGTTGTTGCGTTGCTCTTGGATTCATCTGTGTTGATCATCTCTGCGCAGGATCAACCATCCAATAGGACCGCTCTCTTTTCTGATGAATCAACCATCATCGAGATGATCAACCAGATCAACGAGTCACTTCTCTATGACTATCATGCGGGGTTGCTGAAGTTCGGGCCTCGATATACAGGGTCGATTAGCTGTAATCTTGCTGCAGAATATATCTTTAATGAATTTCAACAGATGGGGCTTGAGACCGAGTTTCATGAATGGCGGTACGGTGGTTTCCATAGCAAAAACGTTGTTGCGACTCTACAGGGGACAGACCCGGATAGTTCGGTAGAATACGTTCTCTGTGGTCATTATGATACGGTTGCGGATGGCCCTGGTGCAGATGATGACGGTTCTGGGACTGCAGCAGTGCTTGCCATTGCTTCTGTTTTCAGGAACTATCAGTTTAACCACACCATCCGGTTCATCACGTTCTCTGGTGAGGAAGTTGGAACGTACGGGAGTTTTACCTATGCACGGATGGCATCCTATCGTGGTGATAACATCGTTGCGGTCCTCAACATGGACATGATCGGATACGCTAGCACGGCAGAAGGCGGACGAGTCCTGCGGTTTTTCCCACCAGAGCGCTCTACCTGGATTGCGGATGAGGCAACCGTGATCGGTGAGAAATACAATGACATTATTGATATGAAGGTTGTGACGCTCCCCGGGTATCGTGGGGCTGACAATCAGGCGTTTGTTGATTATGGGTACGATGGCGTCTGGATCGCGCATCAAGATGGATACCCATGGGGTCATTCGCCGGATGATACCGCTGATCATCTGAATTGGTCGTATTATGTGAAGGCGACAAAACTGATGCTTGCGATCACCGCTGAGTTTGCACAAAAACCACTTGATGTTCAGGTTGTTCTGCATCGACCTTATGAGGGGTACACGTATTTTTTAAAACAGCCGGTTTTTGAAAGTTCATTTGGGAAAAAATATTTCGGTGGACTTCGGGGAGCAACGTTCATCCTTGGGGGAAGAACCGTAGCGAGTGCTGAGGTTTTTTCCCATGAGCCAATTCAATATGTGGTCTTCTGTATCGATGGGTATTTCATGTTTTGGGATTCTGAACCACCCTACGAATGGACGATCCAGGGATGGTTCACCCCAATCCTAGGGAAGCATATCCTTGATGTCTATGCGTACACCACGACGGGGAAGAGAGCATCGGATCAGATGGACATTACCATCTGGGAACTTGCGACATCGTATAAATGAGAATCACAGGGGAATAGTTTTATAGGAAAAGAACATATAATAATTATATGAGACGTCGAGTGGGATTTCTGTTCATTGTGATTTTTATTCTGGTTGTACCTTTTGGGATATGCAGCGCGACAAGTCCAAAAATTGTTCTGGTGACTGGATTTGAGCCTTTTGGGATGTATCCGACGAATCCGTCGCAGGTGATTGCTGAAACGTTGAACGGATCTACTCTTAACGATGCGGAAATCATCGGGATTGTCCTGCCTGTGAATTTTACGACATCCGTTGTAAGAGCGATAGAAGCTGTTGAACTGTACCATCCGGATGTGGTCATCAGTCTTGGTCTGAACGCGAAAGCAAAAGTCATCGAGGTAGAAAAAATCGGGGTCAATATCAAACGATACCCAAAGGATGATGGGAGCTGGTCGTTTCCCCAGCGGATTGATACACAGGGTCCATTCCTACGAATCACTTCTCTGAATACACCTGATATTGTTCGAAAGATACGGGATGCAGATATTCCTTCGAAACAGAGTTTTTTTGCCGGGTCGTATATTTGTAACGCGTTGTTCTACGGATTATTAGGATATGCAAAAGATCAGAACCTTACCACATCAATCGGTTTTATTCATGTGCCTTTGTTGGATTCGCAGGACCCTTCAGGGATGTCGTTAGACACGATGGTGGATGCGGTGAAAATAGTTATTCAGGAAAGTCTTGCATGAATAATCTTTATATAGAAAACATGTACTGACAACTTCGATGAGAGAGATAACAAAAGCACAGGTCACTATTGGTTTGTTAGCTTTTTTTGCGACGATTTGGGATGTTCTTATCAAGGGGTCATATCCAGATATGTTCTACACCATCGGCATTGCTGTTCTGCAACTGGTTTTACTGCTTATCTTATCCTATGTGATCATCGCGTTGCTT
>DATMWV010000056.1:0-9563 GCA_035562195.1 Thermoplasmatota archaeon | reverse complement strand
GGATACAAAAATCGGTGAAAAAGAAAAAATTCGTTTGCATTTTGATTCATAATTCCAACTTTTTAACGAAGCAAAGTCTACATATACCAAAATGCTCATACTACCAACTACACCTATGGACTGGAAAAAACTACTCCCTATCGCTGGCATCATCATTCTCGTCTACATCCTCTGGAGATTTGACATTGGAAAAATCCTGGCTGTGTTTTCCAGCATTGACCCTCTCTACGTCGCCCTTTGTTTTCTGAGTATCCCTTTTTGGCTTCTTGTACTCAACATTGAATGGCAGTTAATCTTAAAACAGCAGAATATCCATGTCAGCTTCACCTACTCCCTGAAAAACTATTTCATCGGATATTTCTACGGCTTTATTACACCGGGTGGCATTGGAAACTATCTTCGCGCCCTCTATCTCAGACAGGAAAGCAACGTACCGCTCCCCAAATGCATCTCGAACATCATAACCTTTAACACTATTGACCTCATCACTCTGTTTATCTTAAGTTCGATTGGTGGGCTGGTCCTCCTAGGACAGTACCCGTATCTGTTCATCCTGAGTCTTCTTTTTCTTTTTTCCGTGACCGCGGTTTTTGTTTTCTTCCTCAGACAAAAAAAATCAAAACAACTGTTCGAAAAGCTCATCAAAACACAGATCTTCCAGACGATACAAGGTTATATGGATGACCCGATTGAAACCTTTTATGAGGACCTCCCCAGTTTTAAAAGCCTCCGCCTCCCTTTCCTGATTTCATTTGTCGGTTGGTTAGTCTTTTTTTCTGAACTATATCTGATCGCACAACTGTTCGACATTCACGTCCCGTATCTCACTTTGTTCTTTATCCTTGCAATCGCAGCGACAATCGCCTCCATCCCTATTTCCATCTACGGCCTTGGAACACGAGATGCTGCACTTATCGCACTCCTCTCCCTTTATGGTGTATCCCCGGAAAACTGCATTAGCTTTACCCTGTTCTGGTTCACGGTCTTCTGGGTCACCCCTAGCATCATCGGTGCGTTCATCACGCTCTTCGAACATAAGAAACTCCCAAGTAAACCAAAAGTTGCTTCATCTTGATTCATTCTCAATGCTACGAAGTCTATTTATATGCGAAAATCCTATTAATTTCTTAAAGGAGGCTGTCCATATTTCAAAAAAGGTTGGTTCAGCGGTAAAAATATGTGTTGTAGTATGTGTTTCTTTTTTTCTGCTAATCCCAGGAGTCTTGGGAGCCGCAAGTGTCTTTCATAACACCTACACCTCTGAGCAAATCATGGTATCAAAGATATCCAAGGAAATCGAAATCCCACCCGGATCTGATTATTTCATCCGATTTGATGCACAGAACCTCACATTGAAAGGAGAGGATATCGAACCATTGACGAACGGATTGTCTGAGACGGTGATTGCAGCTATCACGAAATCACCCAGATGGATTCAACAGAGGCTGACGAGTCAATTTCATGACCTTAGCGATCCGGAAAGCTATGCAAACATACTCTTGAATTCCTCTACAAAATATACTGATGAGATTGCTTTTTCCATCGCCTGCTGCCCTATGGGGCGGGTTCCTTCCGCATTGCTTTTGAAAGAAAACGCAGAGTCGCTCTACGAGCATGATCAATGGATCTCCTATGCGGACATCATAGACTATGATGACGGGATGGGAAACTACTCTTCCACGATTCGATACCGAGTCCTTGAAGAAGGAACGGAGAAATATTTTATGCTTCCTTCTGAGATTTATTATTGGTATGTGGTCCATCCGAAGATCACCAATGAGGAAATCGACGCGGTCTACGGACCCTTATGGCGAAACTACCTCATCCAGCACAATGATCTCTGCTATCCCCTGCTGAAAGAAAAACTCTCCACGATCCAGTATCTCTGGGACTGCCAATCATATGACCAACCAGGGGCACGACTCTGGAGCGTATGTATCAACCAGCATCCCACCGCGATTGAAGCAATCAGCTACTGGGTCGGAAAAACCGTCCCCAACCAAGCGACCGGGGACAGACCAGGACAAGCCTCGGTGATCGCTCATGAGCATAACGGCTGGTGCGGAGAGCTACAAAAGATAGCGGTTGCTGCGCAACGAGCCGCACTCATCCCCTCAATAGCCGCCTGTAACGTCGGCGAAGATCATGTCTGGCGGGAGTTCTATGAGCGAGGCTGGCATGAGAACGACAACTGGTGGAGCGACACCGGTGGCGCGGTGGACAAGCCTGATATCTACGCGTACGGATGGGGAAAGAACATGTCAGCGATCTACCAATGGCGCGGGGATGGCACCATCCTGCAGGACACAGCACGCTACATCCATGAAGAAGACCGGATCACCGTGGATTTTACCGTCAAAGACCTGTTTAGACAGCCGGTGGACGGCGCCCGGGTCATCGTCCTTGTCAAGGGTCCGAAGGATATCACGTTTTATAAGAACCTGTTCTCAGAAAAGATACAAAACCTCTGGGATAAGCTCCCTGAGTTTCTCAAAGGAAAACTCTTCACGTTATTGTTTGGTAAGATTAATGAACGGATTGATAAAATCCCAGATAGCATCACCGGGCTAACGATCACCACCTGGAGTTATACAGATTCTCAGGGGCGATGCAGTTTTGAATTAGGGAAAAATCTGGAGTACCTTTTTTTAATCCAAGAGGGAAACCTCAAGAAACCCTGGCAGCTTGCCCGCCATAATACCTTCCGCAGTCTCAAAACAGGAGAGGATAAATCATTCAGAATCACTCTAATGGATGCCTCGCGTAAACCCCAGAAAATGACTCCTGAGGCGATTCAACTGCCTGTGTTTCAATTTTGTCTGTCGTTCACCAGCAGCGGGTATCAATCACAGAAACATTTCACGAACGAAGGAATCGGCAGATATGAATTTCTAGGCAACATCGATATACTGTTGCTCGATAAAGAAAATTTTCAACGATACCGGGAAGGAACCGCGTTTAGCTATATCAGATTTAACGACAGTATCGGTGCCGCGATCAATGCAACCCTGACTTGTTCAATGGAAGAAACAGACCTGTATCTCATCTTCAGAAATCATAACCGGGTAACCCACGAGATCATTGATTTTTCTCTGGATGTTTCTATAGAGACCACAAGCGACCGGGTGCAGATCGTCACCCCGGACACCATGCTGTTTGAAACACCCATCGCCAATATCGGAGACACGGTTCTCGTTTCCGGGATTGCGACGACAGATATGGTCTACCTCTCCTTTGATCATGAGCCTCCTGTGATCGAGCTTATTGTTACGGACGGGGAATGGTTCTATGCATGGGACACCTCGGGAGTGACCTTTGGCACTCATCTAATCACGATTGCGGATGGAGGAACTATGTCAGATGAGCGATCCATTCAGTTGATTGATGGACAACCACCTTCTCTTTCGATTGACACCCCGGTGGATGGCGCGATTCTTGAACAAGGGATTCTTACTATCTCCGGACAGAGTTCAGATAATCTCGCTGTTGACCATGTCGAAATCACTCTGAATAACATCACTAAAACAGCAGTGGGAACAACCACCTGGAATCTCTCCTGGGATACAACAGGACTTCCCCTTGGTGATTATCTCCTGTCTATAACAGCAAGAGACACCCACGGTCTGATTTCGACTCAAACACGCTGGATTGTCCTGAACGAAAGTGGTCATACCTGGGGCCCCCAGATTCATAGTTGTTCGTATAGCCCTTCGAATCCCACCAACACCAGCAACATGATTATCTACGCAAACGTAACCACAACAGGACCATTTGTTATTCGTCATATCATTCTTTACTGTTATAATGGGACTGATACAATATCCTATGAGATGTATCGGTATGGTGACTACCCGGTTCAAAACCGCCATGAGGAAGACCCGCTAATCAATCAATCAAACGCTCCTGTTTATGGTGTTGAACTCGGTCAGTTCTCTACTGGTCAGACAATTGGGTTCTGGATCGTCGCGGTTGATACCGCCCAAAATAAGATACAATCAGAGGGCGACTCGTTTACCATCCTGTAACGTCGGAGGTGCGATGAATCAGACTGATTGGAAAAAAATACGGCGCCTCCATCAGATGCACAAGCGAGAAAAGAAGACGACCTTTGCATATACCCTGTGGCTTGCTACCTTTTTCTGGGACATTTCTGCAAAAGAACAACTCACTGACTTTCTTCAACACCATATCGATCTTCATGGTCCGATTACTTCAGTGTCTTCTTCACATCCAGTGGTACAGGAACATACCCCGATCCATCTTCCGTATCTCTATCGACATGATGTCTCTTTCGAGGATGGTTCCCTCTGCGTCCTCTTTCAAAAATTTAATTTCTCCAGGGATTTCACCTCGCTGTTCACCTCATTTACCTGGGCGTATCTCCCGCTGCTTTCCACTACGTTTCGGAAGCGCCATCGTCAGTACGAAAAGAGCCTCGGTTTCTTTGTATCAGTGATTCATCCGCATCCGCAGTCACTATGGGAAAACTATATTTCGTTTCTCTCTACAGTTGGTCCTTCATGGAACGCGAAGGAGACAACGTTCCTTGGCCCGACAAAGGTGGTGCTGACAGACATCACCGCAGTCACCCTTGCTGTGCCTGGTACCAACCAGGTGGTAGGATCCTCGTTGTATTCCCATCTTGCGAATACGATTCAACGCAATCGTTTTCAGAAAAAGCAGTTTGAAACTTTAGGGAAATCAGTAGGAAAGATGATTCGATCCGGTTATCTACAGAATGTTACGTTCACCGATATCGGTCTTGGGAATTATATCCTTGATTCAGAAGGTATGGTTCGGTTCATCGACGGTGAATTATTTCAAGTGTTCCCTGAGGGAATTCCTTCTCATTTTAAGGCATTGGAGCTGGTGTTATTCATGGAGGACATATACGTTGAGATGGTCCGTGACTATTGTAGAACCATCAACTCTACGGATTCCGAAGCGATGCGCAAGTACCAGCAAGGTCTGCTTGTGTTTTTTTCCTCGTTTCTCAGGGAGCTTGACTTATCAAATGATGAACTGGTATTGGCGCAGGGGATGTACCATGATTGGTCGACGAAGGTAGGCACGTTCATTTTTACGCTGTTTCTTTCATTGCATTTGGAGGCCAGGGTAATTTGTTCTTTCCGGCTATTGCTAAAAGAAGCACTTGAAAAAATACTCGAGAAACAGATATCCAGTTGAAATAACAAGTTTAAAAACTTTTAAAAGAGGATGCAGCATCCCAGATACTAATTACTTATAGTGGGGAATGAAAAATGAGTCCGATAGAGAAACCAAGGAAGCGGGTAGATAATCCATCTCAAAAACTAAAAAAATCATCACGAAAATGGATGTACCTCGCATTGATACTTATCGTCATTGTGATCGCTGTTGTCGCAGTCGTGGTATCTCAGAATCTTTTAAATCCAAAAAGCGACAACGTCCCTGAAGGAAATCCCGTCGCACTCTTTGATACAGACTACGGAACTTTTAAGGTAGAATTGTACCAGGATAAAATGCCGGAGACTGTCGATAATTTTGTAAAACTGGTAAATGATGGTTTTTACAATGGGGTGATTTTCCATCGAATCGGTGATAATTTTATGATTCAAGGTGGTGGTTATTACTCGAATGGGACACGGAAAACCAGCCCATATGGGAACATCCCGTTTGAGACCAGCGATGTGAAGCATGTGGATGGTGCGATTTCCATGGCAAGTACCGGGGCAAAAGTCGGAGGGGCTGCTGAGTTTTTCATCTGCGATGGAGCTCAGACGTTCCTTGATGGAAACTATGCTGCTTTTGGGGTTGTTATCGAAGGTCTTGATGTCGTACGAACCATTGCAGCGCAGCCACATCCTGATGGTGGTGATGGAACCGGGAAACCGGATTCAGATATCGTCATCAATAATATTATCATCATAGGCTCATAATCCGGAGTTGAGACGAAATGGGAAACAGAAAAGCGATTTTTGAGACAAACAAAGGCAAATTTACACTAGAACTCTTCGAAGATAAAGCACCACTTACGACTGGGAATTTCATAAAACTGGTGAACCAGGGGTTCTACAATGGGTTGATTTTCCATCGGGTGATTCCCCAGTTCATGATCCAGGGTGGATGCCCTGAGGGGACCGGTACTGGTGGCCCAGGGTACTCGATTAAGGATGAATTTCACAAAGATCTGAGCAATGTTCGAGGGACGATCGCGATGGCGAACCGTGGACCCAACACTGGTGGGAGCCAATGGTTCATCAATGTCGTGGATAACTGTTATCTTGATTTTGATAAGAAACCGTATACGAGTGCCCATCCCGTGTTTGGGAAGGTTGTCGAAGGCATGGAGATTGTCGATGCGATTTCTCAGGTGAAGCTTGGTAGGAACGATAAACCAGTTCAGGATGTCATTATTAAAAAAATTACGATCGCATAAGAAGATGATGTGGTAGCTATGGCTGTTCTTTCTGATGTCGATATCGAGCAGGCGCTTAAGAGCAATGAACTAGGTATTGAGCCGTTCATCCAGAAGAATCTGACGCCGAATGGGTATGATCTTTCTATCGATGAAGTCTATCTCCGTACTACTGATGAACATATCAAAGAAGGTGTGGCGGTGATCCCAGCACTCACCTGGTTTGCGATCAGCACAAAAGAATTCGTCAAAATGGGTCCTCAGATAACATCGCAGCTATGGATCCGGTCTAGTTACGCTCGTAAAGGGATCATGGCAAGCTTTGGAAAGGTCGATGCCGGGTTTCATGGGACGCTGACCTTTGGGTGTTTCAATGCCAGTGATAAGCAAGTGGAAATCCCAATCGGTGATCGGTTTTGTCAGATTGTCTTTGAGCATCTTGAACAAACACCGAAAGCATTGTATCATGAGCGGTCTGGGACGTATCAGAACCAGCGTGGTGTGACGTTAAAAAGATGATTTCGTCTTCATAAAAAGATATATATTTATATATATTATTTCTTGTTTTACTTTACTGATAAAAAGAATGGTGATTACACCAATTCCAAAAGATATCTCAGGAAAGGAAACGCGTGTGGGCACCGCTCGAAAAACCATTTAAAGAAAGTAAAAACCGGACTGTCATACGAGAAAGGAATCTTCACAGAAAGAGTTCCCCAGTCGCTCTCCGCACCCTTGGTGTCTTTTGCTTTCACTTTGACAGAGTATACCCCTTTCTGGCTCCAGTTATGGGACCTAGACGCTTGTACACCAGAACCATATGGTCCAAACCATCCACTTGAGGTGTTATCCCCCCAATCAATATAATAGAAGACGTTGTTCAAATCAGGATCGGTTGTGATAACGGTAAAAATATATTGAACCAGAGGTTTCCCTCGAGACGGTCCTTCTACATCAGGGGTGTTCGGAGGAATATTCGTTCCGGTAATCAACGCCCAGGTCGTATCAGTAATAGTAAGGTCATCTGCGTCTGTAACGGATAAGACCACCGTGTAATTCCCTTCATCGGAATAACTATGGGTTGGGTTTTGAACAACGGAGGTATTGCCATCACCAAAATCCCAGTGATAGTCATAGGGGGGATTCCCATTTTCCGCAGTTCCTGTAAATTGAATAGCCTGCCCGGGAGATCCATAGTACGGGCCATGTGCATCGACATCGAAACCCAGGATAGTAAAATCAGTTTCAGATATCGCAGAGGCACTTGATTGCGATGTGGTCACCACCACTTTGATCCGACAATTATCAGAACCACTTGCACCAATCAACCATTGATACCAACCATTGTTAGGAACATCGGTCGCAAGAGGCTCCCAGGGCCCAGCAGCACCATGACGCGAAAGAAGAATATCCACTGTAGATTCACCTTGAGACGCAGGTACAGCAGAGAGCCAGCGGATATTACGAATAGACCCGCTTCTGAACATTTCTCCACCATGTGGTGATTGTACCAACGCAGAAAGGTCGGTTGGTTCAAGCCAGGGCGAAAAAGCTTTCAGAATATTTTGATAGGACGGCCAACTCCCTTGCTCTGCTTGTACGACGACATCCTCTCGACCATCATGATTAAAATCCCCATCCACAAGAAAAGCGGAAAAATAACCAGGAGATGTCGTGGAAAACGTCCCGTCAAGAACCCAATTCCCGTTCCCATCACCAAGGTAGGCGTACCCGGTTGGACCGACATAGCCGACCATATCAAGAAATCCATCACCGTCAATATCGCCGAACTGAGGATAATACTCACCAGATGTTGGAAGGCCACTCGATGCTGAATCCCAGTCGTTATTTTCCATATCATAGATGTAACAGCGAAGCCCACTTGAGCCGCTCCCGACAGCAAGATCATCCCACCCATCGTTGTTCATATCACCGCAATCCAGACCATTCCAAAGCCCTGTAGGAAGACTGGTTTGTGTCAATGTAAAATTGAACGTTCCATCACCAAAAAAGACGTGGGTTCCCTCACGATTCCCAGCAAAATCAGGAAATCCATCTGCATTAAAATCAGCGGTTTCTAACATATTATTGTTATTTGCGTCTGATAACACCCAGACCTGTGACCATGTCCCATCACCATGATTTTCATACACATGATACCCATTGCCGTATCCAAAGGATTGAGAAATAAGATCAAGTCGACCATTACAATCAAAATCAGCAAGCCCACATTCAAACATCCCCCAATCTTCACCACCGGTTCCAAGACCAGTCGCCCAGGGAACCCAGTTTGTACAAGTCCCATCGCCGAGTGCTGCACCAATTAACGTATCACCAAAACCAGAACCCGGGGTTGCATAGTCATGATGGATGCCCCAAACAACATCAAGATACCCATCTGAGTTGAGGTCACCTGCTTCAATCCCACCATATCCGAAATCCCCGACTTGTTGCACTGACCAGGTTCCTTCACCGTCACCGAGCCACACCATGATCCCATGTTGAGGGCTGTTGATAAATGGGGACCCATGATCACCAACAGAGATAACATCTAAATTCCCGTCGTTGTTCATATCAGCCAGCTCGTACTCAGTATTCCCTCCCTCTTTTGCTGGTGTTTGAAGGCCTGAAGATTTCTCAACAAAGGTAATAGTTCTCAACAGAGGTACTATCTCTTTTTGTTGGGTAAAATTGCTACCAGAAAACGAAGTCATAGTCGAAAAGATTATCACAGCTATAAGAAAAAAAATCAGAAAACTTTTAATTTTTTTATTGTTCATTTTTAATATCCCCAATCTTAAAATAACACCATGTATGTATTTAAATTTTGTCTGCTCTAATTATTTATTACTCAAGTTGAGTTGGAATCATTTATTGAGGAGTGCGGCTTCAAAAATACCACCAAAAAAAGATGAAATGAAGAATCCAAAACGATAATTCTTTGCAATTACGATCGGAACTCCTGAATATACAATAGATTTTGATGGAACGATAATCAAGATTTTTGTATCAATAATACGAAGATCTTCTGTTTCATTCTGATTGTGAAAAATACCAATAAGCATAGATTTTTTCAATTCGACAATCTGGATAACAAAGAGATTTGAGTTACTCTCTTCTCCATAAATATCTTTCGCTTTGACTTGAATCGAATACGTACCTACAT
>DATMWV010000055.1:0-3347 GCA_035562195.1 Thermoplasmatota archaeon | reverse complement strand
GAATAATATTTAAACCTATGGTTCCAACCAGTAAAAAAACAGTCATTTTAAGCAAAAAAACAACAGAAAACAACAAACCACACTCATCAGACACATGAGTCCAAACCATGAGGATTTGGAAATCTTTTTAAAGAACCAGGTCTTCTTCAACCGGTACCAAAAGGAATGAAAAAAATGGACACACACATACGATTCTTCGGAATCATAACCATACTGACTTGTCTGCTGCTGATGAGTAGCGGCTGCACCGAACAAAACAAAACACCAACAGAGGATACCCTCCAAACAATCCTAGAAAAAGCTGCTATCCTCGAATCAGTGTCTTACCAAATCGATACCTCGTTTATCATCGATGGAGTCCAAAGACAAAACACAACCGTAAAAGTCTGGCAAAAAAATCCCTACCTGAAAGAAGAAGAGAACAGCACCTCGGGGAATATCTCGACTACACGCAACATCGTCCAACGCCCTGAGGGACTATATCTCTACGACCCCACCTTACAAGCCTACCAACTGAACACGATGGTAACCATGCCCCAACCCTCCACCAAAGAAATGGTTCACGATCTTTTAAACAACCAGACACTCACCATCACAGGGACAGAAAACATCAGTGGGAAACCAACAACCATCATTCAGTACTCCCCAAACCAAGAGTCAAATTCCACGACCATAAAACTATGGATCTGGAATGAAAAAGGTGTGATATTAAAAGAACAGTATATCTCAAATAGCGAAGGAACATCTGTGATGATAAACACGATATATAGCAATTATTCATTCGCAGACATCCCAGAGATTACTTTTAGTGTCGAATGACCAAATCAAAAAATAAATAGCGACACCCTTTGTAATTTACTCCCGTCTTAGATTCATCGAAAACAAAAGGCTTACCTTTTCGGTTACCTCTTAGCAAAATACGTCTTGAGTTTTTCCCAGTACCATTCTTTCCACCCCTGGGCGATCTCATCATACAACGCTTCCGGTATATCAGTCTGCGTAAAATCCAAACGAGTCCCACGATCAATCTTTTTCAACTCGAACATAACCCTTGAATAATGACCCTTCGGCCAGTCAGAACCCCGCCATCGTTGTACGATTTTCTTATCAGGGACCAACTCAACATTCGACCCAGTCGCCCAGTCGTCCCATACACTGAAGGTATCCCCAACCTGACGACCGATCGTTGCTTTCGCACCAGTAAATGCCGCATGTCTTTCCGAATCGATAAGTGTCTCATAGACCTCATGAGGATCGGTCTCAAAGACAACCGATTGATGAAGGGTTTTTGTTTTCATATCCACGCACCAGGATGATTATTGAATAAAGGTTTTCCCTATAAAAAGGTATCAAAATAGATTTTTTCCCTCATTGCAGGTGTCAGTATCCTATGATTGTAAGATCTATGAGTTTTTCTCAGCGATATCTCCAATAATCGGAAGCTTAAATTTTACCATTTGATACGCTTTGACCATCAGAACAAGCCACATGACAAACACAAGGCCCCAGAAAAACCAGCCAATCCAGATAAAAACAAACCAGAAAACTCCGGCAAAAATCATCAATGGCAGAAACACCAGAATCGATTGCATCGCATGGAAACGGATGAACTTGTTCTTATCTTCGACAAAATAGAAGAACAGCCCGGAGACCCAAAAGAAAAGATAGCAGAGCACAGCTTCAAAATTCTCCTCAAACCCTAACGATGTTTTCGTCATACTCCTATATCCGTGAGAACCTTATTAGCATTATCTATAGGAGACTTTTCTTAAGAGGTTTGATATAAAAAAAGCTGGATGAAGAAAAAAAAGAAGAGAAAACGAGGTTTTTCTCGCTACATCTATCTCAGAGTATCAATAACCATTCTTGTCGTCTGAATTAACTCTTTTGCTTGAGCCCGTGGGAGGTTTTTCCCGCTATGTGCCTCAACAAAGTGGATGAACGCCTGGAGCTGATGAATCACGGCATGCACCTTATGATGTTTCAATAGATGTGGAAGGTTCTCTAGAATCGATAAGAGATTATTCTTCAGACCTTTTGGGATTTTTAGACCAATAATGATTCCTCGGATGGCATCTGTCGATGTCGAGGGACTTTTCACAACAACAGACATCGATGACATATCAGTACCGCCATCATCATCCGTGACCGTTACGACGATGGTGTATTCACCTGCTTTCGCATAGCTATGCGAGTCACTTACTCTGGTGACACCTGCTTCTGTTGTGTATTGTGTTGAAGAACCATCCCCCCATGCGATCGTCACAATATGTGTGTCAAGAATCCCTGGATCAGAGAATAAAGCAGTGAATTGAAACAGATCACCAGGTCGATATGGATTTGTTGGTGACACGGACAGTGATTCAACAGACGGAGCAACGTTGGTGACAGTTACCTGCGCGGTGTCTGATCCATATTCCATATCGTCATTAAACACTGTTACCAGAAGCGTGTAGACGCCATCTTCGGCATAGATGTTGCGCAGATCAAACGTGTTTCCCGGGTTGAGCTGAAGTGGTACAGCCCCGGTTTCGTCGTAGTAGTCAACGATGGCACTGAATGTAAGAGAATCGGTGTCTGCTAGGAACCCAGCACTCAGAAACATCGATCCTTCATCGACCGAACCGTCTGGACCGGCTTCGACTAGTGAGATATCACCGACCATGACTTCCCATTCGGCGACTGCTTCTCCGCCATCATCATCGACCAGAGTCATCATGACGTGATAGATCCCCGCCTCAGAGTACAGATGGGATGCGCTTGCTGAAAATTCTCCTGCCGCCAGGGATACTTCAGTTGAGCTTTCATCATCCCAGGAAAACATTGCGGTAAACGTGTCATCAGATGGTGTCGGAGATCGTGGATCTGACAATCCATCAAAAAAATTCACCATAAGAAAGAACTCGGTGTCCACATCAACCTCGCTTGACCCTTCGATGGAAAGAATCTGTGGTGGCACGTTCGATATCGTTACCAGTGCAGTCTCGGTCGCTATATTCGTTCCATCAGAAACCTCAAGAGTGATATCCCCTGAAAAATCATCGTACCAGATGCATTCCCTATAGGGATAGTTCCCATTCTCCATCCAAGACCCATCAACATTCCAACGATACGTCAACGGATCACCATCTGCATCAGAGGATCCTGAGGCATTGAGCAATATCGAACTGCATTCCTCACCAAGATACGGACCACCCGCCCTTGCAACGAGGGATGCTTCCACTGCAGTAGCACACGTCTGCATACCGACAAAGGAAGTCAAAAAAAACAAGAGTCCTATGATAATACTGGTTTTTTTCTTTTTAAAAGCCATCGTACATACCTCCACCTACTATATTCTATTTTGT
>DATMWV010000054.1:0-4328 GCA_035562195.1 Thermoplasmatota archaeon | reverse complement strand
TCCCGTGAACCAACTAGAAAGACAGCCACCTTGTTATTCTTCAGATGATTTTCATCGATGATGAAATATGTATTTTCTCCGGGTAGTGCATTCATCATATCAGTAATGCCTCGATTGGCTCCTGAGATTGTGTTTTTAGTGATTTGGAGGTGAGCTCCTGAGAGGAGAATACCGCCTACCCATGAGCAGATGTTATTCTGTGAAACAATGCAAAAAATACTTTGAATAAGACAAATAGCAATATATCCGGTTTTTGTGGACGAGTTTTGGGGAAACGTGTTGTTGATGATACTTATGTTCTGTGCGTTTTGGACGGTGACCCCATATTCTCCTGTATGAATCCTTGTTCCATATAGGGTGCAGTTCTTGGTGTGATTGATAAGGATACAAGAATGACTCTTGGAACAATTGGAGATAGTAAAACCACTGATTTGCACATTGGTTCCGACGCAGGTGATGATATCTTTGCTTGTATTTTTACCATCAATCAGTGTTGTGAGAAGGTCTGCACCTTGGAGCTGAATGCTGGTGTTTATGAGAATTTGTTCTCTGTAGGTTCCTGGGAACACATAGACGGTGTCCCCATCGCTGGTGTTATCAATCGCATCCTGAATCTTTGTATAATTATATGGACCGACACCACCAACATAGAACCAATTTCCGCTTGATGTTCGTTGAGACGGTTTTTGATTTTCTTGTGCGATCGCTGGGATGATACAGGTTCCAACGAACAAGAGGATGATCCCTATCGCCAACCATTTTTTTTTCATTGATTTTCCTCAAATAATATAGGGTTGTTGTGCAGGGTGCCAGTCGACAGTGAACCAGGGGATAGTCAGGGCGAGTGGCGGGAAATGGAAAGGTGCTCCTGGGAAGAAGAGGAATATTTTTTGTCCGATGATGAGTTTCGGATGGTTCAACGAGCGACCCCAGTAGTTTTCATCCCAGACGTTTTTATCCCGTGAGTGTTTTGCGGCGATGAACGTTGCCAGACCAATGTTGTTCTTCCCAATGAAATTATTCGCGCTGGTCGCATCCCAATCAACCAAAGCAATATCTCTGTCGTTGGTCCTCAGGTCGTTTTCGAGGAAAGTGTTTTCATTTGAGTCCCTGAGATAGACACCACCGTTGTTTTCTGAAAGGATATTTCCATACAGGATGTTTTCGTCTGAGTTTCCAAGAATGATCGCCCAGTCCCATGAGTTGATGATCGTATTGTTGTACAGCATGTTATAATCTGAGTTTTCAAGCCAGATACCGTAATGATAGTTCTCCACGGTGTTCCTCAAAAGAAGGTTTCCTACTGATTGCGACAGCCAGATCCCTTCCTCGCCATGATACGCGGTGCAGGTAATGATGATCTCCTCGATTTTGTTTTGATCTGAGTTGATATAAAGAGCTGCTGCGTTTGGGATCCCCCCTGAATTCCGCAACGTGAATTGTTCCAGGGTTACGACTGGGGCAAGGATGCTGACGATATGGCCACCGACTTCTTGACCGTCGATAATCGTAAGCATCTGATTTTCACCAAGCAGACTAATGGATTTGTTAATCCGTATGTTTTCATAATAAATTCCCTGGTAAACGTATACGACGTCCCCATCTGACGTATCGTTGATTGCGTCCTGAATCCTCGTGTAATTCCCTGGTCCGCTCCCACCAACGTATAACCAATCACCTCTTGTTGTTGGTACCATTGCTGTATCAGTTTCCTGTCCAGTACTTGGAATCACACTTGTTCCAAGCAAGAGAAGCAGAAGCCCGAGAGTCACTCCTTTCCGATACATTTTTTTTCCCTTTTCCTCATACATTATTTCTTCTGTATTTCCATGGTGAAACCTGGTGAATACCATTCACCCCACATGACTGCAAATAAATCAACATAATTCTCTGTAATTTTCTCATGATGGAATAGAAACGGTCCATCCCAAATGACCCACCATTCTTCGTTTACAGAAATCATTCTTTTAACAATGGGAATTGGGAGGAATGGTAAGAGAAAGAGGATGCCGAGGGCTGAATCAACGACCCAGGTCGTATTGAAATGAATACTGTTTTCCCAAACTCTCAGATCCCTAATTGCCCCATGTATCCTCCAGATCGCAAAAATGTGAGGCTCGTACTGCTGCGGATTATCTCCTGTTTTAGTAATAAAAGGTTTTATCGGGGTTGTGTCCGTGTTACATTCAGCGGTGCTCATCGAGGTAAACGCCATGGACAGTACTAAGAAAATGATTCCAATCGTCACAGATTTCTTGGTTATTTGTGTATCCTTTAATCGATAATATCGATCCATCGATCCCACCATCCAACCCAGACGACAAAAAAGATGAACAAATCAGAGTTGTCATCGGTGTCCGAGTCCTTTGCGTCTATTCGAGCATGTATTATATATATCGCAAAAATACCATTTTGAATAGGGCAGCCAAATGATATGGTTTGACTATGTCCCGTTCGTGGGTCCATGGAATTCTCAGTCCATTCTGTCTGTTGCATCTCCTGAGGTTCTCTATTAAAGTTAAAAAATCCGATTGTAAATAGTCTGATGATAGTGCAGGTCACATTGCATGTGTTGGATTCGTTTTGTCCGGTGTTCCAGATTGTAACTAAAAACGAGGCTTCGACTCCTTCTCCATAGCTATGAGGTGAGACATGTCGATCGGCATCAATATCAACATTCAGGTTGTATGATTCCTCTCCACTGCTGTTGACCTGTTGTGTATTTCTTAGAGGGATTCCTATGGTTAATGGGATTCCATTGGTGAGTACCAGCCCCAGGATAAAAATCAGTATGGGTATTTTTCTCATCAAATTCGTTCCTCCTTACCGATTTATAAATCGTCACATGTATTTAAATATATGGCCAATATGATGGAAAAGAACGGGGATTTGTATCAATGTAGTCGTTTTTGCTTCCCTTTTATCACCTTGTTCTCTTTTCTTTACCTAGCTTTTTCATCATGGTATTTTTGGTTTATTGTTAGGTGGTCATCAACTTTAATAAAGAACCACGAGATGGGGGTGGTGGGAGTGTTATGGATCATCTTTTCAATTCGAAAATGGAGACCTTATCACGGAAGAAAATTCAGGAGCTACAGCTGGAGCGACTGCAAAAAACCGTGCATCTCGTATATGAAACGGTGCCGCATTATCAGAAGAAATTCAAGGAACTTGGCGTCAAACCAGCTGATATCAAAACCCTGGATGACATCAGGAAACTACCGTTCACCACCAAGGATGATCTTCGGAAGAACGCTCCTTTTGGGATGATGACGACATCACTAGACAACTGCATCGAACTACATGCATCCTCAGGGACGACCGGTGTTCCGGTGACCGCGTGTTACACCAGGGGTGATCTCGAGGTCTGGTCTGAAGTGATGGCCCGTTGTCTGTCCATGTCCGGTTTGACAAAAAAAGATGTTTTTCAAAACCCGATCCCGTATGGGACGTTCACTGGTGCGTTTGGGTTTCATTATGGTGCGCAGAAGATTGGTGCGCTGGTGATCCCCTCCGGGAAGGGTCAGTCGGAGCGCCAGATCAAGCTCATGGAGTACTATGGGACGACGTTTCTCTCCGGGGTCGCGTCCTATGCGATGCGTCTTGGTCAGGTCGCCTTGGAGATGGGGATAGATCCGAAACGGTTGAAGGTGCGCAGCGGGTTGTTCGGCGCGGAGATGTTCACCCCTGGTCTGAAGAAACGGATCATGGAGACCTGGGAGATGGATGTGCATGATATCTATGGTCTGACCGAGATGTGTGGTCCTGGTGTGTCTACGGACTGTGACCAACATGATGGGTTGCATCTCTGGGAGGATCATTTCCTAGTTGAATGTGTCGATCCCCTCACACTTGAACCTGTTGAAGCTGAGGAAGAAGGTGAGATCGTTCTCACAACCTTATCGAAGGAAGGGATGCCACTGCTACGATACCGGACACGGGATATCGCAAAACTCTACGATCAAGCGGTGTGCTCCTGTGGTCGGACCCATGTGCGTCATTCGATGATCAAAGGCAGGTCTGATGACATGGTGATCATCCGGGGGACGAACATCTACCCTGGTCAGGTCGAATCAGTGTTGATGAACAACCCGTTGGTCGGTGGGAACTGGCGGATGGTGCTGACAACAGAACATGATGTTGACAACCTCACAGTCGAGGTGGAGACCAAGCAGCGGTTGAGCATCGCTGATATGGAACAGCTGGCGCAGAAGCTGAAAGTCGACATCCAATCAGTGATTGTGTTCACACCAAAGGTTGAGGTGTTGCCGCCGAATGCGATTCTCGAAACAGGTTTAAAGGCAAAACGGGTTATCGATAACCGGAAG
>DATMWV010000053.1:0-2452 GCA_035562195.1 Thermoplasmatota archaeon | reverse complement strand
GATTAATTCAAGCAATATTTTATTTGTTGGTAGATAACATTTTTTTGCAACTTTTTCAAAAATTTCTTGGTTAAGTTTACGATTAAAATAGTCAGATGATCGATTATGGTTTGCGCCAATGTTGAATACCGTAAAACGATTTAATCTCATTGGCTGATGTACCTCAAAATACAGACAGATTGATGGCATTATATATCCTCCTTATACACTTCGATTCCTTGACATTTTAAAGTCATTATCTCTTTCTAAATTTCTGCTCATAGCATATTAGACACAAATTTTTATTCAATTTTTCCTTCTAAAAAAGAGATTTGGACGATATAATCATCCATGATTTTTTATCTATCTCACTTTCTTAGTTTTCATTTTCAGTGTAAACGTTAAGTATTTGGTCTTGGAAAGAAGGACCTGATTGCAAACTGTGAAATCGTGTGTAATTCTAAGGGTCGTTTTACTTGTTCATTGGTTTTCATTGATTTCACTGGTCCTTTCCAAATTTTGTCAGATGATTGTAGTATGCAGTAGGCAGTATATATCATTGTGTATAAAGTCATATAAGTATGCAAGATTATCGCATATCTGTGTAAAATAACGTCTTAAAATTTATCATCATATCTATTTGTGTTGTTTCTTTTTATGCTTCGTAGGTTTTGTATTCAACTCGTATATCCTTTCTCGTTCCTCAAGCTGTTTTTTCAATCTCGCAACATTGAGACCACTGTACACATCGAGTGTTTTTTCTGCAACGTTATCCCAAGTAAAAAGTTCAATTTCCCGTTTTCCGTTTTCGGTGAGTGTTTTATTTAACGATTCATAGCGTAACAAGGATATGATCTTATTTGCTATTTCGTCACTATCCCAGAAATCGACCTTTAAACAATTATGAATTGTCTCGCAGACCCCTGCGGTTTTTGAAGCAATCGTTGGAGTACCAGCTGAGATTGCCTCCAAAGCGGTGATGCCAAAAGGTTCGCTAACCGAGGGCATCACATATACACTCGCAATCCCATACATATGTTTCATTTCATCATCAGTGAGTCTATCAGTGAAAATGACCCTATTTGAGATGCCCAACTTAACAGCCTGATTGATCAACTCTGGAAGCAAATCACCAGTACCAGCTATCACAAACCGTACACCGGGTTCAAATTCTGCTACTTTCTTAGCTGCTCGGAGAAAGACATCAGCACCCTTTTGAATGGTAAGACGACCTAAAAATAATACAAGTTTCTGCTTCTCGCCTTCGGGAATTGGATACACTGCGTTATAAATAACAGTAATCTTATCAGGATCTATCCCGTATTTTTCAATGATCGTTCTTTTTGTAAATTGGCTTACAGCGATAATTTTATCAGCTTTTTCCATCCCTTCTCGTTCAATATCAATGAACCATTGATTTGGATGAAGCCAGCCACTTCGGTCATACTCGGTTGAATGAACCGTAAGAACAAGGGGAACTCCCAGGAGGTCCTTTAACGCGATACTTGCATGTATCGTCAGCCAATCATGACAATGAATGACATCATATCGTCCTTTCACTTTTGTGACAACTAATGAATTATAACGAGAAACAGCCTCAAAAAACTCACCAACAATTTCATTACTTACCGGACGATCATATGGAAAAACTGTCGTCTCTCCCACTTCTTTTATAACCAAATTATGATTATCGCTTGTCGCGCCATGTTTCGTTTGAGGCATATAAAAATCTACTTTCACATTCATATTACAAAGACTTCGCGTAAGTCCATAACAATGGGTACCTAAACCACCTACAGTAAACGGTGGGTATTCCCAGCCAATCATTGCTACTTTCATGTTCTTTATCACTCCTAAAAAATCCAAATTTCAACGAAGCGATTCACTTCTCAAATCTTGCCTTGTAATAATCGTCGTCAAATGAGTGATGTCGTTTTCGAAATTTTCTATTACCCTGGTTCTCAAAATTTGAAAATTCTCTATCTATAATCATTGAATTCACCAATCCTTTCTGAAATTAGTCGGATAATGGCGGTAAGCAGTAGAGAGTTTATATCGTTGTGTAGGAAGGCATATAAGTATGTATAATTATTACGTGTTTGTGTAAGATATGGAAAAAAGGATACGAATGAACATCTCTTTAACCAAGCAAGAAAACCTCCTAATAAAAAAACTCGCAAAAAAAGAAGAACGACCCTATAGCAGACAAATAGTGTACATGACGAATTTCTACATAGAAAATAATAAACTAAGAGCGGTAAATAAGGTGAAATAAATGAAATATATTTTTAATCGATGTGCTAAAATTTTTCAAGGAGATGACGTAACAATTCATTATACAACAGGTGACAAAGGCTTTGAAATTGTTTCTTTTTGTCCATCATGTTTGGAGAAATACATCGAGAAGACAAAAGGAATAACTACAGCAATTTTTTGATTAACAAGAATCAATTACTGATAACCTCCCCTACTG
>DATMWV010000052.1:0-11961 GCA_035562195.1 Thermoplasmatota archaeon | reverse complement strand
GTGTAAAAACCAGAAGGAACAAAACCAAGCCACAGCAACCAAGGAAAATCTACCAGTACTGCAACTCGGAGAGTTATACCAAATATGATACAAAAAATTCCAAGAATCAGTGGGAAGATTCGAAACCGAATCAAAGGATACGCCAAAAGAATTGAAAGACCAATGCAATGCAGGACACCAAACATAATGTACCCATCATGAGGATACACCCAGGTGACAAGGGTGATGAGCAGACCTAATCCAAAAACACTGGTCCCACGTTTCAGAAATTTTACCTGTAATTGTTGTTTTGATAATTTTTGTTGTGCCCGAGAATAGCTGATCGTAAGAGAAATACCAACCAGCAGCAGAAACGTAGTGCTAACAGGGTACAAAAACAACAGGACGGGAAGAGAATTCAAATCTGTCGTATATAACATGAAATAGTTCAGATCAAAAACAAGATGGTACAGAATCATCAGGATGATTGCGATGCCGCGGAGAGCATCGATTTCCCAGAACCTTCCTGAAGATGTTTTTTTCACAAAATGACCGGAAAAGAAATCATCTTATAAACCTGATGTTTGAAAAGAAAAAAAAAGAAAATAGCGGGGAATGGATTTGAACCATTGGTCTACGGGTTATGGGCCCGTCGGGATTTCCTGACTACCCCACCCTTATAGGCACCACCCCAAAAAGGTGAGATGGTTGCTCGCTATGGGAGGCAGTCTTCCGCCGCCTTCTGCTGTGTCTTTCGGGAATACCGTTGCCTATACTTAAACCTAGCACCCGGGCACTCCTATTGATGAGATGAAACGGAAAGTTTTAATACCTCAACGAAGGAATATAATAGGAGGAAAGATGATGGAGAAAAAATTACTTGAAACACGCTTGGTGAGACGACATTCGCAATTCCCCACCGTGTGTATTTACTGCAACAAACAAATCCCCCCAGACGATCTTCATTATGTTGAAGAGGGGATCACCGACCATATCCATTCGCTTATCGCACGAAAATATTGTGAGTCGTGCTACACCAAATTTGGGGAACAGATTCTCTTACACGAAAAAACTCTGTAACTCTACAGAGTGATAATGTTTTTTCATTCCAAACCTTTTTCAGTAGGAGATGATATTAGCGGTGCACAGAACTGCAGGGGTACCCGAGCATGGTCTAAGGGGTAGGGCTTAGGACCCTATGACGTAGGTCTCCGCGAGTTCAAATCTCGTCCCCTGCATTAATTATTATGATGAGAAGGGAGATTCAATGAAAATCATTGCGTTCACCGGTATGCCTGCATCAGGGAAATCAGAGGCGGTACAACTCGCCAAAGACAAAGGAATACCGGTCGTTCGCATGGGTGATCTGGTCTGGGAGGAGACCAAACGACAATGCAAACCTCTGGATGACAAAAACGTAGGTTCCGTCGCTAGTAACATGCGAAAAGAACATGGCATGGATGTCTGGGCGAAACGAACCGTTGAAAAAATCCATTCCTTGAAAAAATCTCCACATCTTGTCATCGACGGCATACGAAACATGGAGGAAATCGAGTATTTCAAAAAAGAGCTCGGGTTAGATTTTTTTGTTGTAGCGATTGTTGCGCCTGATGAATTGAGGAGAAAACGAGCGATCACGAGAGGCAGAACCGATGACAGCAAGGACCTCAAAGACCTGGAGGAACGGGACAAGCGGGAGATCTCTTGGGGCTTACAAAAAGTCATAGCGGATGCTGATATCGTCATCCCGAACAACGGAAGTCTAGAAGATTTCAGAAAGCAGGTTCTGACCTTGTTGAAGAACATCTAAGGAACGATACCTTAATCTATCTATTTTCAGATTAGGCGCCCGGATTTGTATGTTCGAAGTTAAAGTAACCGTTCAACTCAAGAAAGGAATCTCAGATCCAGAGGGAGTAAACACCCTTAAAGCGATCCATCTTCTTGGTTTTAAGAAAGTTCAGAATGTGAAAACCATCAGAACGTTCGACCTTATGATTGATGGGACTGATAAGAACCAGGTGAAGAAAGACGTCGAACAGATCTGCCAGCGGTTACTAACCAACCCGGTGATCCATCAGTATGAGATAAGTATCGAAGAAAAAAAGTAATGGGGGAGTGGATGTGCAACTCGATAGTTTATTCAAAAAAATCAGAGCGGATATTGAGACATATGAAGTTGATCTGCATGCTGCCTCTGACAAGGAGCTTTGTGAGATCAGCAACCGGATGGAGCTTGCACTGGCACTTCCGGAGATGAAACGGATCAAGGAGTATTTTGGGAAAAAGAAACGGAATCCGACCGATATTGAGCTGCAGGCGCTCGGGCAGGCATGGTCTGAACATTGTTGCTATAAATCATCAAAGGTACCTTTGAAAAAATTCGTCTTCAACGTCGATGAAAAACGGATCATCGCTCGTGAGGACGCTGGTGTCATGGAGTTTGACAAGGATCATTACTACTGTGTCGCCTTGGAATCTCATAATCATCCTTCTGCGATCGAGCCGTACGGGGGTGCTGCGACCGGTGTTGGTGGGATCGTCAGAGACGTCGTCTGCATGGGAGCACAACCAATCGCATACATCGATCCTTTGTTCTTCGGACCCTTAGATTATCCATTGGAGAAACTCCCAAAAGGTGTCAAACACCCCGTGTATCTCTTCAAAGGAGTCGTTGACGGTATACGTGACTATGGGAACCGTATTGGGATCCCGACGCTTGCTGGCCAAGTCTACTTCCATGAGGGGTACACCGGGAACTGCTTAGTGAATGTCGGCTGTGTCGGTATCATGGAAAAACGTGAGCTGGTGCACAGCTGGGCGAAAGCACCAGGGAACGTGTACATCTATGTCGGCGGGAAAACCGGACGAGATGGTATTCATGGCGTGAATTTTGCTTCCGCGGAACTCACCGATGAAAGCGAGGAGAGCAGCAGATCTGCTGTGCAAGTCGGAGACCCGATCACAAAGGAACCAGTCATCCATGCGTGTCTCGAATGTAATAGAAAAGGACTCTTGGAAGGCTTCAAAGATTTCGGTGGTGGAGGTCTGTCGTGTGTCTCCGGTGAGCTTGCGTACTCCGCGAACATGGGAGCTGAAATCCATCTTGACAACGTCCCTTTAAAAGAGGAGGGGCTCAAACCCTGGGAGATCTGGGTCTCAGAAAGCCAGGAACGCATGATGATGCTGGTTGCACCAGAGAACGTCGAGACCGTGCTCCATATCTGCAAACAATGGGATGTCACTGCAGCCGTGGTTGGGAAAGTCATCAAAGAGCAGATCATCCGGGTGTTCCTCAAAGGACAAAAGATCTTGGAGATGGACCTGGAATTCATGACCGGTGGCCCGGTCTATGATGAATGTACACGACCAGTGATTATCAAGAAACACCAGGTTGCTGAGAAAAACTTCCCGATGCCTGATTTGAATAAAACATTACAAAAAGTGTTATCATCTCCTAATATCGCATCGAAAGAATGGGTGATCCGCCAGTACGACCATGAGGTACGGGGAAACACGGTGATCAAACCACTGCAAGGAAAACTCGGACTGCAGACCCATGGAGATTCGACAGTCCTCAAACCCTTGGAGGATTCATGGAAGGGTCTTGCGGTGACTGCTGATGTCAACCCACGGTTCATGGAGCGTGACCCGTACTGGGGTGCAATGTCTGCGGTGGATGAAGCATGCCGGAACCTTATCGCGGTTGGTGCAGTCCCGGATTCGCTGCTGGATTGTCTGAATTTCGGGAACCCGGAAAAACCAGAGCGGATGGGGGAGTTCTATGAAGCCTGCCGTGGTCTTGGCGACATCGGCCGGGCTCTTGACCTGCCGTACGTCTCAGGGAATGTGAGTTTCTACAATGAATCCGTGAAAACCGCAGTCCCGCCGACACCAGAGATCTTCGCGGTGGGAATCGTCGATGACATCAGAACCTGTATCACCAGTGATTTTAAAGCCGAAGGAAACCTCGTCTATCTTGTTGGAAAACAGACTGAGAAGGAACTTGGCGGCTCTGAATACTATCACATGATGAAAGTTGAGGGTGGTGTTGTCCCAAAGACAAACCCGGAGATTCTCAGGCATTGTATGAAATGCCTGCTTGCGTGTATGAAGAAAAAAAATATTGCCGCATGCCATGATCTTAGCGAAGGTGGTCTTGGAGCATGTCTTTCTGAGATGGCGATCGGGGGAGACATCGGTGCAACCATCGACGTCTCAGAGGTGAACAAAGAATTACGAACTGACTTCAAAGTTTTTTCCGAGTCAAACACCAGATGGGTTGTCGAAGTAAAAAAAGAAGCACAAACAGAGTTTGAAAAACAATTGAAAAAGGACTACGTCAGTTTCCTACTGCTTGGAACAATCAAAGGAGATCATCTGAGAATCAAAGATGATGGAAAAACAGTCGTTGATCTCAGCGTTGATGTCCTGCGGGAATGCTGGCGGAAACCTATCTGGGAGTTCATGGGATAGAAAAACATACGATGAAAATATTATTTTTTTACTGCCTTCATCCCGCCCTCAAATGCTTTTTTATTGATATCTTTGTATTTCTCAGGGACGTCCTCAAGGATCGTTTCTAAGAGCACATCAGGTTTGAATGGTAAGACGCCGCTTGCGGCAAGAGCCCCAAGCATGACGGTATTTTTCGTAATAATCGCTCCTGCTTCTTTCGCAATCTGTAATGCATCAACTGGATACAATTCAGCGTGCGCTGAGAGTTCCTTGAAGATATCCTCGACTTTTGGGTATTGTTCGCCACCAACAGCGACCGTGAATGGGATGATCGGGTTTTTATCGGTGATCACTTTAGTTTTTTTATTCACATAGCAGATGTTCCGGAGTGCCTCGACTGGTTCCATGCTGAGTAAGACATCTGCGGTTCCACTCGGCATTAAAGGACTGGAGACGTCACCCATCCGGACGGTACAGACAACCGCACCGCCACGTTGTGCCATCCCATGGATCTCTGAGACGTACACCCCGACTTTTGCTTTCACCGCGGCCTTTCCTAACAGGTTCGCAGCGGTGATTACTCCTTGTCCACCGACCCCGGTCAGCACGATGCTGGTTTTCTTCATCATCATGTTCCCTCCGCAGAGATGGCACCAAATGGACAGACCTGTACGCAGTTTCCACAGCCGTTACATTGTGATGCATCAATGTGGACGCTGCCGTCCTCTGCAAAATAGAAAGCGGTGCAGCCGAATTTTCCGATGCATGTTTTACATCGTTTACAAGTTTCCTGATGAATCTGATAGAGTTGGATGTCCTCCTTTGCTTTCCGCTTTCGTTGTACTTCAAGGAGGATGCAGGGTGATTTGCTGACGACGACTGCTGGACCTTTGAATTCTAATGCTCGTTTGAACGCGGCGGTTGTTTCTTTGATCTTGTTGGGATCGACAATCTCGATATGTTCCACGCCACAGCCTTTGACGACGTCTTCGACTTTGATGAGTTTGGCTGGTCGTCCCATCCCATCGTAGGGTGTTCCGGGGTGTGGTTGATGCCCGGTCATGGCGGTGGTACGGTTGTCCAGGATGGTGATGACGACATCATGGTTGTGATGCACTGCATTGACAATCGGTGGGATCCCTGAATGGAAGAAGGTAGAGTCTCCCATAAATGAGATGATTTTTTGATCGGTTGCAACGGAGAAACCGCAAGCCATGCCTGCATTAGAACCCATACACAGGAGGACATCTGCGACTTCGATTGGTGGTTCTTTTCCTAAGGTGTAGCATCCGATGTCTGTTGGGTAGATCGTGTCTTTTGGTGCTGCTTTCTTAACTGCGTAGTAGGTGGCTCGATGGGGGCAGCCTGGGCAGAGTGATGGTGGTCGTCGTGGTGCTTTCAAGGCAGATTGTGTTGGTCCGGGGAACGGGTTTTTGACGTTGAAGATTTTTGAGAATGCGTCTGCGACGATATCAGGGGTGTACTCATAGAGTCTGGTGAAATGACCGCTGGATTTACCATAGATCTTGACGTCAGCACCGATGTCAAAGGCGAGTTGTTTGAACTGGTTCTCAAGGAATGGTTCGAGCTCTTCGACCATGACAAGGGAAGAGCTGGAGGCGATGAATTGTTCGCACATTTTCCGTGGGATCGGATGGGTCATGCCTAGTTTGAGTATCTTCACATTGAGGTTCAGCTCCTCTGCCATCTCTTTGACATAGGTGTAGGAGACACCGGAGGTTACAATGCCGATGTCTTTGGGTTTACCTATCGTAATGATTTCATTGAAGGGTGAGTGTTCTGAGATTTTCTCTGCTTCTTCAAGTTGTTTGAGCAGAACCGGATGTTTCGCTCGCGCTGTCGCTGGGACAGTGACGAGCATTGGGTCTTTTTTGAAGAAACTTTTTTTGCGTGGCTGCTGCATTTTAGTCAGTATGATCGGGCCTCGCGCGTGGTTCAATCGGGTAGTGGTCCGAAGCAACAGCGGTAAGTGAAGTTGCTCGGAGATATCAAATCCGATCCGAGTCATCTCCTTTGCTTCCTGTGGTGTGGTCGGCTCGAGCATCGGTGCACCGCCGAACAACGCGAAGTACCGGTTGTCCTGCTCGTTCTGCGACGAATGACAGTACGGGTCATCCGCGGAGACGATGATATGTCCGCCACGGCAACCCACGTACATATAGGTCATGAACGTGTCGCTGGCGACATTCAGTCCGACATGTTTCATGCAGGTCAATGCTCGTAGTCCGCAGAACGATGCAGCAGCAGCAACCTCTAATGCGACTTTTTCATTGACTGAGTATTGGAAATAAAAACCAGGGTCTTTGTTCTGCTTGGTCGCTTCTTTTGCTATGGCTGAAAACGTATCAGCGATCTCTGATGATGGCGTGCCTGGGTAGGTGGTGGCAACATCGATACCGGCTTCTAGGGCACCGCGGGTGATCGCTTCATTTCCTAAGAGCAGTATCTGCTTTCCTGGTTTGTCTTCTGTGAGTTCAGACATCATCAACACCATTTTGGTAAAAGATGTACAGTTCCCCAGGATGTCGTAAAAAAAGACAGCATATAAATCTAACCATGTTTGTCAGTCTGAAGATGAGGAGTTAAAAAAGGAGAAAGGAGAATAGGTAGATGTCTCCTAACATTTAATTGGTTCATATTTAGGAATTGTTTTGTTAGGTTTTGCTGAACTGCCACCAGGCTTCAAGGTCGACATCATCGTTTGTTCTCAGGATATTCCTTTCTGGATCTCTGAATGCAGCGTAGACCCGATACGTGCCTATGCCATGGGTCAGATCCGAGGCGCGGACGTGACCGCTGCAGATAGTATCGAGTGCCAGTTGATTACCGCTGGTGATGATCCGTGCTTTGGTTTCATTGATGGTATCGTTATCCACCAACCATTTAACCTGTGAGGTGTTGTAGAACTGCACCTGGATCAAGAGGTATCCTTTGATGTCGGTTGAACCAGTGTTCTTAATCTTTGATTGGTTTCGATATGCAATGATGAGTTTCGGCACCCATCCTGCGTTTGGAGCGTTCGCTGAATACACATTCACGTATTCATTCCCTGTCGATGTCGTCCCGTTGATGTCTCTGCTGCTCCGCAGACACAGTTTGGTGATCCCGGACTTGTTGACCCACTCTAGGTTTGTCACTGAGATGTTGTTCCGTCCGTTCACAAAATTAGCTGTGTTGAGGCTCCCGCCGTTCGCTGAGTAATGACTTTTCGCGTAATCCCCGGTCTGTAGCGGGTTGTGCGGGTAGGTTGGTTGACCGTTCTGAATGGTGATGTCAAAGTCTGTTGTCGAGTAATCATCCTTCTTGTAGAGGGAGAGTGTTGCATTGTCAAGGAAGGAATTTGATGGGAGAGCAGAGGTGTTGAACAGGGCAAAACCTCGATACACATAATACGTCGATGTAGGGAAGCTTAAGACCTTCTTTTGTCCGATCGAAAGATACGTCCCGGAACTATCTACGGTGCCGCTGGATGCATTCCACGTGGTATTATAGGAGGTACTTGAACTGGAGAGGTACCCATCGCTGTAGAGAGAATTGACCGATAATGTCGGGTCGATAACTACGGGGAACGTCATCGCATTCAAATCAGAGAGCTTCAGTCCGGAGAGCAGATAGGTAGCGCCATTGAGATGCACAATGCGATACGTCAGTTTTTGTCGTATAGATTGATTGTTCAACTCATAAGCCTCGCCAAGCGGTAAGGAGCACTTGAACTGCCCAAGGACGTCTTTAAACTCGATTCCAGTATCGGAGATTGTGATGTTTTCATCTAGCAACCCTGATTTGTTGTAGAGGTTGAGGTTCTGGTAGTCCAGCTTGGTGATGAACACCAGATACGAGCTTGTATCATTCAGACCATATTGCGATGGTGGATGGTTCTGCAACACGGTCTTTGTGGCGTTACTCAATGTGATCTCTTCTTTGAGTCCGGTGTTTCCGTATCTCCAGGTGACATCAGTTCCTGTGAACACGCCAGAGTATGTGATGGAGTTCTCGTTGATCTGTCCTTGACTGTTTTGAACATTCTGGAGATATTGGTACGCCCAGTTACTTTGTGAATCAACATATCCAACATCAACGAGTTTACTTCTGATGACGTGAACTGTAGGATCGTCGGATCGGTTATAGGTGAATGCGACTGGCCATTCCAATTGTGCATTGGATTTGAAATACACACCGTATAATCCACGGTTGTTTCCACTACGATATCCGTAGACAAATGCAGGGTGATTTTCTGCGAGTAGATTGACCGTGTTGTTGATTGGTATCCAGGTTCCATTGTCTTGGTAGTTTATGGGTCCAGCGGATACCTCCAGGATATTTTGTCCGGTGATTGCATCATAGTATTTATCCCAGGTGAGCCCTCGGTCAACGAGTGTATAGTTTTCTGGTGGATTTGGCGGGTCTGTGATGTTGATGTATTGACTGCCGCTGTAACTATCTTGAAGCGTTGCGATACTGATAGATGCATCAGCTGAGACGTGGAAGTGACTGCGGATACTCACATTAATCATGTTATCATAATTATCAATCGCCCAGATGGAATAATTGTATCGTCCGACAAGCCAGGTACTATCGAACACGTACCGATAGGTGTTATTCGAGACTAGACTCATTGTTTTATTCTCTGATTTTCCACCAGGATAACAGATGATCACGGTGACGTTTTTCACCCCGCTTTCATTGTCAACGACATCCGCAGAGATCGTCACATTTCCGCCAAACCCGACAATATGCGGATCCTCTGTGACATTCGTCACCCATGGCGGGTTCGTATCATTCCGATACCCGCAATAAATCGAATACAAGTTATTATTCGCACCATCCCAAACAATCGGATCTGGAGAAGAACCATAGACCGTGTCATTATACCGTCCTCGTGACATCAACATCATATGATCATAATAGAGATAACAGGATGCTTCGCTCCAACAGACCAGCACATACTCCGTATCCTCCTCCAGAATAGGATATGGTTCTGAAAAGTTATACACAACCCACGCAGGGTTCGCACCAGTCACGGGATTGGTATCTTCAGTCCGTCCGATCAACTTGTTGTCATTTTTTCGGTAGATCATGCAAACAGAATGGATGCTGGGTGGACCTGATGTATTACCAGCCTGGATGTATGCGGTGATGTTACGAGCAGTACCGTATTCATTCGCCGTGAAATACGATCCACGGATGACATCCTCCGTGTTCGAGTATAACTCCCCAGGCATTGGATATCCAAATGGATGATATAGATAATAAGAATCTGAATATTGAATCTCATCTGGGACATTATCACTTGAATTAACGATTTTATTGATACGACCAGTCGAATTATAAAGAAGAAGTTGCATTTTGTAAAAACCTTGATCGATAGTAACGGGTAAGGAAAAAGTATAGGTCAAGTTTTGATGAACACCAGTCAATGTTGTGATTGTATAGTTATTGATCGTCCATAGAACAGGGTTATTATTTTGATCACAAAGTGATGCATTCACCATCACTTTATCATTTGGGAGAATGGAGTCGATAGAGAAATTCACTCTGATTGAGTCAGGAAGAGTGTCTCCATCATTAGGTGAATCAAACTTGGTGAAAACAACATTATCAAATCCACAGTTAGGATTTACACAAAAATATTTCGTAATATTCCATATCATTTCACTTGTAACATTGACATCGGTCTCGTTGTAGTACGTCATCACATCTCCTTTTTCATGATTCTGCCCATCGCGATGGTGCATCGTCCAGTTCATATCTTTTAAAAAACAGATCGTGTTTAACGAGCGATTACCTTTATGCGGCAAGCAAGCAATCGCGAACGGTTGATCGTCACTTGGCCCTCCATAATATGTATACCCGATGTGAAGAAAAGGTGTCCCGGTGCGTTCCTCATAATGGGTGTCATTAGTGATACATCGAAGGAGGGACTTAAGAGATTCATTATTTGTATGAACAAACATTGTCTGAGGAAGTGGTCCGGTCTGGCTGAATCCTATTTGATTGAGATCTATCACCGTGGTGATGTTTTCATTCGTATGGGTATCATTGTAATGTTGTGCGCCGAGAAAGCCATATTCCTCACCGCCGAATGCAACGAATTTTAGATTATACTTCAGGGTGATGTTATTGTCTTTGAAGTATTTTGCAAGGGCTAGTACGGTCCCCATACCAATCGCGGAATCCGATGTTCCTTGGTTCCACCAGCAATCATACAAGCAGTCAATAAGAACTGTTTTATTTGGATTTGTTCCGTTGATTTGACCGAAAACATTATAACTTTTTATAGATGGGTTGTAACTTTGGTTAATCCAGAAACTAATTTCTCTATTTGAAGGAGTAATGAGAGTCGCGTTTTCGTAAATTGGTCTACCAACACTTCCGTTAATGTAGAGGATTGGCCGTGCATTGAGCAGACCATTTGTCATATCATAGGTATCGTTGTTGAAATCATAGCGAATTAATCCCATACAATTATGATGTGTAAGATTCCAGAAACTCATCTCTATGATGAGTTTTAGGGCATGATATATTGCCCTCGGAGCAGAAAGTGGTTCAAATTCTTCTAACAATACTGAGGGGATAGTTGCATTTGGGTTATAGCTTGGATCTTCTTCAATTAGAAGATAAGGGCTACATTTAGGTTCTGTTATATTTCCGTCGTACCACGATGGTAGTGTATCTGGATCAGATATGTCGATATTTTCATAGGTAAAATTAAAAATTCGTTCTAGTTGATTCATAAAAAATATTATCCATGATAGTTTAGTATCAAGTTTTCTAAGAGATAGATTTTCAGCAAGATAATCCAAGAACTCTAAATCATTGAATAGTTCGTCAAAAGCGGAAAAATTAGGTTTCTGGTAAATAGGTAAAGGGTCTGTATACGAAAAGTTATATGTTAAGTGACTTTTATTTTCTGCTAAATCAGGATCTAAAAGAGATATGAACGTTGTGTTCCATCTTGGTGTAATGTAGCAATCTGTTATCGACTGCGTCCCGTTAATTAGTATCCCCTTTGATACTATTTCCAATGTTGCATTGAGGTTAGGATGTTGAGCAGTACCTTTTATTTCATCTGTATGAGTATCATACAATCCGATTTCATTCATCCAATCTTCTATACGAGCACTAGCATAAAGTTCTCCCTCTGTTCCAAATGATCTCCCCCTATCAAAAGTGTCTACAATGTTACTTAACTCTTGAGTAACGGAATGAATATAAGTTGTGTTGATTTCAAGCCTATTTGCACCACTACCATAATTTTCTTCACCAGCAGCTTTTACCTGAAGATCATCTGGTGAAATCAATATCGTCGTCGAGGCGATTACCAGCATGCAAACAAATATTGCTAACAATTTTTTCTCCATTTTTTACCTCCATTTCATATAACGACGTTTTCATTAATATCGATGCATTTGAGGTCACTGAAAGTATTAATATTGTTACTCGGAAATATTCTCCATATGTTATTTTTCGATTTTTTTGATTAGATATGGGGGAGATTTACAT
>DATMWV010000051.1:0-5788 GCA_035562195.1 Thermoplasmatota archaeon | reverse complement strand
AGACCCTGGAGCTGGGTTGGGAGCTTATCGCCATGGTCCCAGAAAGCGCACTGACGATGATTGATCGGAAGACACTGGAGAAATATCATCCTAATTACCGGAAGAAATAAAGGATTAAGCCCCTATGGTGAAACAAGAGATAAAACCAACTCGGACAGAACTTATCGCGATCAAACGAAAAATCGCGTTATACGACCGAGGATATAAACTCCTGAAAATGAAACGAGATGGTTTAGTCCTTGAATTTTTCAATATCCTTTCCAAAGCACGGGATATCCGCTCAAAAATCATCGCGGATTATAAGAAAGCAGAGGAAAAACTCATTATTGCGACTGGTGTGGATGGAGAAACCTCGGTACGCTCAGTCGCATTTGCCCGAAGAGAGGACCCAAAGGTCATCATGGGGAGCAAAAACGTCATGGGCACTCTTGTTCCGACAACCGTGGAATGTGCTACCGTGAAACGACGCATCGACCAACGAGGATATGGTATTGTCGGGATGAGCGTCCGCATCGATGAAGCAACTGACGCCTATGAACAGCTCGTCGAAGACATCATCGTTGCTGCAGAACTTGAAACCACCCTTCGGAGACTCATCGAAGAAATCGAGAAAAACAAACGCATCGTCAATGCGTTAGAGTTCCGGATTCTCCCTGAGTTACGAAAAAATGAAAGCTTCATCCGCACGCGTCTTGAGGAAATGGAACGGGAAAACGTGTTCCGATTAAAACGTATCAAAACAACGATAGCGTGAACCATGATACGAAGATTTAGGGAATCTATCAAAGATCCTGAAAAGAAAGCAAAACTGTTGTTTTGGATATGGATTCTCTCCTTGATGATGACAGTCATCGGGTATGCATTGATCTTTTATTTCCTCTTTTGGGGTCAACAATAAAAAAAAAATAGATATCCTCTCAAAAAACATGAGAGGAACCCTTGTTTTATTACTGAGTTTCGTTTGTCTGAATCCTCATCCCATAGAATGAACGGTACACGAAATACATCGACACCGCGAGGAATAAAACAAACAGTGAGAGCGTCGCAGGGTTTGCTGAGTTACCCTTACCAAATTGATTGGTAAGAGATACAGATAATTCAACTGCTAGCAACCCAAACAAGGTAGTAAATTTGATAATAGGGTTCATCGCAACCGATGATGTATCTTTGAAAGGGTCACCAACCGTGTCACCAATCACTGTTGCCGCATGTAATTCAGTTCCTTTTTCTTTGAGGTCTACTTCAACGTATTTCTTTGCATTATCCCAGGCGCCTCCAGCATTCGCCATGAAGATTGCTTGGAATAATCCGAAGATCGCAATAGCGATGAGGTATCCTACGAAGAAATACGGCTCAAGGAAGGCAAACGCAAGCGTTGCGCAGAAGACCGCAATAAAGATATTAAACATGCCTTTCTGCGCATATTGTGTACAGATCTCCACGACTTTTTTACTATCCTCTACTGATGCTCTTTCAGCGCCTTCGAGTTTGATGTTACGTTTGATGAACTCGACAGCACGGTACGCCCCTGTAGAGACTGCTTGTGTTGATGCCCCTGTGAACCAGTAAATCATAGCTCCACCAGCGATCAGACCAAGGAAGAAGGGCGGATGAAGTAATGAGAGGTTCCCTATCAACAACGGGTCAAGTTTATTGGTAAGCAAGATAATGATGGAGAAAATCATAGTCGTCGCTCCAGCCACGGCTGTCCCAATGAGGACAGGTTTTGCAGAGGCTTTGAATGTATTTCCTGCCCCATCACCTTCCTCAAGGAGTTCTTTAGCATGAACGAAATCTGGTTCAAAACCAAACTCTTTGTTGATTTCCTCTTTGACGTTTGGGACTTGTTCGATCAACGAAAGCTCATAGACAGACTGGGCGTTATCAGCAACAGGACCATAGGAATCCACTGCGATAGTGACTGGCCCCATCCCAAGGAACCCAAAGGCGACAAGCCCAAAGGCAAACACTGCTGGACCAACGATTATCGCCTGGGGTATCATGAGACTTCCAAGACCAAGGGTGCTTACGATATAGGCGATTCCCATGAGTAAAAGAATAGACAATCCAATCCAGTACGCACTAAAATTCCCTGCGACAAAACCGGAGAGGATATTCAAAGATGCTCCGCCTTCACGAGCGGAGGTGACTACTTCTTTGACATGACCAGATTTTGTCGAAGTAAACACTTTCACAAACTCCGGGATAACAGCTCCTGCTAAAGTCCCACAGGTGATAATAATAGAAAGTTTCCACCAAAGAGTCGTATCTCCTCCTAGGGTTGGAATGAGGAAGTAAGATGCAATAAAGGTAAGAGCAATGGAAATAAATGAAGTAATCCACACTAATGAGGTCAGTGGTGCTTCAAAATTCATCTTTGTGGCTTTTGCGTAGCGCGCACGAGCGATAATATCGTTAATCAGATACGACAGGCTACTAGCAACAATCATTAAGACCCTCATAATGAAAATCCAGACTAGAAGGATGACCTGGATCAAAGGATCATTAATCGCAAGCACGATGAAGGAAATAAGAGCAACCCCTGTCACTCCATAGGTTTCAAACCCGTCAGCAGTCGGTCCAACTGAGTCCCCTGCGTTATCACCTGTGCAATCTGCGATGACACCAGGGTTTCTTGCGTCATCTTCTTTGATTTTAAAGACGATTTTCATGAGATCTGAGCCGATGTCAGCTATTTTTGTAAAGATCCCACCAGCAATCCGTAATGCTGCTGCACCTAGGGATTCTCCAATAGCGAATCCAATGAAACAAGGCCCAGCATAGGAACCAGGGATAAATAAGAGGATAGCAAGCATCATGAACAGTTCAACGCTGATAAGGAACATTCCAACACTGATCCCAGCCCTCAGGGGTATTTGATTGACTGGGAGTGGTTTTCCTCGTAAGCTTGCGAATGCAGACCGAGAGTTTGCAAGGGTATTAATGCGAATGCCGAACCAAGCCACTCCGTAACTGCCTGCGATACCAATCAAACTGAATAGAAGGATGACAATGACTCGGAACGTCTCAAAATGAAGCAGCACACCAAAATAGATGATGATGACAGCACCGATAAACGCCCAGAGGATGAGTAAGAATTTTCCTTGGGTGATCAGATATGTTTTGCAAGTCTCATAAATCAATTCAGAGATATCCCGCATAGATTTGTGCACAGGAAGCTGTTTCACACGAAGATAATTAAATAATCCAAATAAGAGTCCAAGCAAACAGACAATAAGGCCGATTCCCAGCAGTAATCTGGCATTTAAACCAAAAAACTCAACGGTATTTAAATCAGGGACAACAAGACTTGCTTCTCCACCTGCTTCAGCAGCCATTGTTGAAGGGGCTATCAGGACAACAAGACCAGCGATAATCATCACAATAGATAAAAACCGAAGGATCCGCTGTCGTGATTTATTTACAATGTCTTCTTTACACTGTTCTGGTTTGAACGTATTTTCCATTGATAAACACACTCCTCCATTCTAAAGGTAGTAACCGGAAACTAGTATTTTCTATTTTAAGATGTCGTTTCTATAAAAAAACCACCTTAAGGGTAACAGATAAGGTTTTACATACCCCAGAATTTATTCGTTTTCCTTTTAATATCAAGGATTTTATTCAACACATCTTTTTCATCTTCATTCAGAACATCCATAAGACGCAGTTTTTTCGCATCACTCTCAGGAATCTCAGTAAAAAAGATATCTCCACCTTTAATCTGCCGACCAACGGTGACACCTTCAATGGAGATTGCGACCTCCGCACCTTGAAGTGCTTCGGTAATCGATTTATTGTCTAACTGTAAGCCTTTGATATTCCCAATACTATTTCCTTCTATATCCATCAATTTCATACCCAGCTTTATTCGCCCTCCAAGAACACGAACCCCTATGACTGCTGGATGACTAACCCTGAAAACGTATTCTGGGAGGAATTTTATCATTCCAGGGTGCGTGAAATCCTCTCTTCTTTTTTTCTCAAGTTCCTCTTTTTTCTTCGACAGCCAAAGATCATAGTTCTCAATGATTGTGTAAATAACATCTTGGTTAAACACCGTTACATCTGTGTTTAGCATCTCCTCCTTTGCTTCTGGAAGTATTTTTACGTTGAAAGCAAAAATCACTCGTTCCAGGGGATTGTTTACCGCAGCTGTTTCCATAATGTCTCGCCGCGAGATATTACCGATTTCAACTTTTCTGATGTTCATACCTTTTTCCCTTGACTCCTTCACAAGGGCTTCAAGAGAACCGATTGTATCTGCTTTGATATATAACCCATCTTTATCAAGCTCGATATTCACCTGTGATTGACTTTTGATTTCCTCAATTAATTCTGCTTCGTTCCCATGGACGACTCGTAATGGTGCCCCAGGGATAACAAGATCCAGGTTTGGAGCAGAAATTTTAATCCCACAGGCAGCATGGACTTCTTTGACGCTATCGAATCGTTCTCGAGGATCACGTATCTCATCCATCGGTTTCGGCTTCAGCAACGCTTTAATTTTTGAGACCAATGGTTCGTCACGTGTCCCAAAGATTATCGTATCTTCTTTTTTGAGGATTCCACTATAAATGATGGCATCAACCGTGGTTCCTAATCCAATATCTTCTTTTACCTCAAGAACCGTTCCTTTCCCAGCACCTGTTTCACTCGCAAGCTGATCCTCCAGGAAGCGTTGTGCCAGTCCAACAAGGATCATCAGCAACTCAGGTATCCCTTCACCGGTTTTTGCAGAAAGTGGAATGATCGGGATGCTTTTACGGAAATCCTTAATGTTAAAATATAAATCAGATTCGAATCCTTTATCATAGATTGTCCCGATTAATTCATATAATTTCGTTTCGAAAAGAGTTTTTGTCATGGGACGCTGGTTTTGCAATCGGTTTATTGCGATGTCATCACTGCGTTGCCAACCGTTGATTGCATCGATTTTGTTTGCCGCAATGATAAAAGGTGTTTTATATTGACGTAGAATAGTAATCGATTCATGGGTCTGTGGCCTGAACCCTTCATTGATATCAACAACAAGAATAGCAAGATCTGCAAGAGAACCACCTCTGGTTCGTAATGTAGTAAACGCATGATGCCCAGGGGTATCAATAAATAACAGACCAGGTACTGAAAATTTTTTTTCCCCTAGAAGCGCACCGCACATCGCATAAATCGCATCGATAGGCACCTCTGTTGCACCAATGTGTTGGGTGATCGCCCCTGCCTCTCGAGCAGCGACCGTGGATCCTCTGATATAATCTAATAATGATGTTTTTCCATGGTCGACATGACCAAGTACAGAAACAATAGGTTGACGGACGTGTTTGTGTGAAGCAGGCATCTCAGATCACCTGAGCTTGAAGAGCCGTAGGGAAAACCTGCTTTAAAAACATATGGGTTGAAACGAAAAACAAACCATATTATTCCCTGAGAAAAACATCAAGTTTTTTTTACGGTAATTCCAGAGTCGCGTGACGGGAGCGCATCGATTCTTCTGTTTCTTTTTTGTTTTTCATCAGTTCAGCGATGATACCATCCAGAAGAATCCATGTACTTGCCTCAAATAAGGTACCTAACGGAGCAAATTGTTTTCGTTCTTTTTCCGTACAATCTGCTGAAAGAATAATTGCGATATCAGCAAATTTAGTGACCCGCGAGTTTTTCTTTCCAGTAATCACCATGAGTGTCGCACCAAGATTTTTTGCTATCTCCGCTGTCATCACCGCAGGGATGGTTTCCCCTGAGCCGGACACGATGCAAACAAGGTCACCTTTTTTTACTGGTGCGCCAA
>DATMWV010000050.1:0-5459 GCA_035562195.1 Thermoplasmatota archaeon | reverse complement strand
GAATATTTTCATCTTTTAGTAGTTTGCTGTAAAAATGGAAATTTGAATAAATAAAACCTTAAGTTTTATATTATACGAATGCATATCAATTTCGAAAAGATACACTCTAAGTGCGAAAAGGTTGAGGAGATATGGCCATGCCAGTAAAAAAAGAAGTTTGTAGCACCGGTATCGAAGAACTTGATATGAAAATGTCAGGGGGAATACCACTCGGAAGTACGGTTCTTGTCACAGGGTGCAGCGGGTCAGGTAAAACAACACTTTGTATGCAGTTCCTTTTCAATGGAGCACGAAAAGGGGAACGTGGTGTGTTTTTTACCATCACAGAACCTCTCTTTAAGCTCACGAAAAATCTTGAAGGGTTTGCATTCTACGACAAGAAACTCATCGAATCAGGCATGGTCAATATCATCGATCTTCGGATCATCAGTGAACGGTTAGGGTTAGACACAGAGAAATATACCGTGGAAGACGCAGGAGCGCTGCTTGATATCCTAAAAGATATTGCTGATGAACTAGACGTTAAACGCTTGGTGATGGATTCCATTACTGCATTGTGCTATCGACTTCAGACCAGAGAGATGATCCGGGATTTCATCTTTAAACTCGGCACCTCCCTTGCGGTGATGAAATGCACCACAATGCTGACTTCCGAAGTCCCACCTCAGACATTCAAATTCTCTCAATATGAGATTGAGGAGTTCATCTCTGATGGTATCCTCTTCCTAGGGGATATGGACCGGAAAGGGGATCTCATCCGGACGTTACAGGTCATTAAAATGCGAGGGACTGACCATTCCCGAACGAAGTTTGCATTAAACATTTCTGCTCAACGTGGTATCGAGTTAATACCATTGTTGAAATCCACAGAGTTTGAAGCACTCTTGAAACGATAGGAGGAAAGAAGATGGTAGATGCTGTTATTGAAGGCATAAGGGAACGAATCGCAGCAGCAATCCAGGTGAACCAATCCGTTGGGATCCAGGTCCCTGAGAACAGACATGGAGATTTGCTAGAGGCAATCTTTGACTCCATGTGCAGAAACACCCATACCACCTGGACGTTCCTCACAGCCAGTAAAACCTTTGATTATCTGACAAAAACATTCAAAGAAGGGACCAGACAGACCAACATTAAATTTATTGACTGTATCTCACGTGCCGCTGGTATCTCCGAAGCTGCCTCAAACTGCATTTATATCGAAAGCCCAGTGATGCTAGAAAAAATAATCCTTGAGACATTGAACAATTTCAAAGGAATGAAACGTGATTTGGATAAATACATCATCATCGACTCACTTAGCGCATTAATGATCTACAATGACCCAGAGATCATCAGGGAGTTCATGACCCTGGTCATGAATAAAAGCAGGTCAGAGAACATCCATGTCGTCTCAATTCTCGTTGAAGAAGAAATGGACTCAAGCAAACTCATACAACTCAACGACAAGATCATCGTGTTACGTGATTCATTTATTGATTAGAGAGTAACAATTATGAGCGAATCAGAAAGAAGAAAAAAGGAACACAGTGACGGTTCCTGGGAAGATATGCCATCTGACGAGGAACAGCTTACGGACTGGCAGGAGAGCGCGTTTCATGCAGCGTTAGAAAAACTCCAATCCGGGCATGGAAACCCAGACTCGGTCATGCGAATGGGTGAAGCGTTCGGTAGGGGACTGTTCGCACAACGCATAAAAGAAAAAGCACCAGACTGGACAATGAAAGAATGGCTCTTGGAGATAGAAAAGGACGTCTGTGGACCTCTGGGTACTGAATTTACTTTTACGAAAATTTCTCATGATGTTGCGACAACATTCATAAACAGAAATCCACTCGCGCAGACGTCACAAGAACGCACCGCGGAATCACTTTTTAATTTCGGAGTGATGCGAGGACTTTTCCTTAGTGCGTTCCCTCAAGGGGAACTTGTTCTTAATGAGATGAAAAACAAAGACCACCCTGAACTCATCTTCAAAGCAAATGCATCAGCCAAAGATAAACTAGAACGCGAACGAGTAATCCGTGCATTTACTTTTTTGAAGAAAGAAGACGGCACTTGAGAGAATGCCACGAGAAGCATTTATCAATACCACGGTTCAGAAAAAAGAAGGTTTTATCCGTACTGGAATCGATAAGTTAGACCGATTGCTAGAAGGAGGGATCCCTGGTGGATTCACGGTCGTTCTTCTCGGCAGCCCTGGTAGTAGTACTGAGATTCTTGTCAAACAGATTGCGACAAGCGGGGGTGTCACTTATATTACTACTGAAGAAACAAAACAGGAGATACTTGATACGATCCAACGGTTCAACTGGCAAATACCAGAGATAGATTTTGTTGACATCTCAGAGAAATACTACTCAAATGTCTTACAAGGGGAACAAAAACGGGTCAGCATCTATGAACAACGCTCAAAACTGAAACTGAAAGAACTCATCCAGATCGGGTCAACTGCGATGCCTTCGACAACCACCGCCAATGAAGATTACTTAGCGGTTTTATCGAATCGGACAAAAAATGTTCCTGAGAAACGAATTATTATCATCAACTCCCTTGATTTTTTCCTCAGTCAATACGATCAGGAGGATGTACTCAGAACTGTCTTTGCGATCAAAGTCAATAACCTGAAGAACAAAGGTGCTTTGCTTATTGTGATGACGAAAGGAGTCCATGGGGATCTCTTTGAGCGGAAAATGGAAGGGCTTGCTGACGCGGTCCTTGAGCTGGATGTCATCCAGAAAGGCTCATCGTTCGAGCGGTACCTCTCGGTTAAGAAAATGCGGAATTATGCAAAGAAAATAGGCATCGCCCGGTATGTCATCGATGATAGTGGATTTGTCCTGGAAATGATCGAACGGATTATGTAATTATTATTAGCGATTTTTCATCGATTGTTCAAATAAAAAAAAGAAAAAAAGGGAGATTTTTTTCTCGGTTTATTGTAATGTTATCTTCGAGAAGAAAATCTTTGCTTCGACTGTTTTGGTTGCACTAATACCTTCAGTGCAGTTGACGTTGATGGTTATCGTTGGCATGGGTTTGAGAAAACCAAGGCCGATACCTTTTGGTGCACCAAGCACGGTGAAATTGGCTCCTATACCAAGATTCGCTTGGGTTCCTGAGAATTCTTTTGGTTTTACGAATAAACCACCCTCAATGGTGACATCACAGGTGACATCTGTAGCCGCTGCTTCACCAATGTTATTCACAGTCACGGTGAATCCTTTTCCACCAGCAATGGTAATCGTCAGCAGTGGTTTTGGAGTCCCAGAGGGAGTATGTTTCCAGATTCCACCAGTGACATCATCGGTGTTAAACGCTCCAGCCCATCCGATTTTTCCTTCCACGAAATCCATAGACATCATCTGTTGGTCAAATTGCTCAGTGAAATCTATCCAGCTGTGACCACCGTCAAGACTGTATGAGGCTCCTGATTTACCGGTAGCAGCCCCTGTGCTAATAAACATGTTTTCAGTCCCAGGGAGATAGACCATATCTGAATCATAACACGGGCCTGTGAATGCAATGGAAGCCCAGGTCGCGCCACCATCAAAGGTTTCAGCGAGTAATGCGTTTGCGCCGGCATTTAAATCTATCACAAGACCATGGTTTGCATCTTTAAAGGTTGGGTTGATGTATGCTGAGAGTGTTGTTTGTGCAACGGTCCAGTGGAACCCGCGGTCAATTGATTTATAGACACGTCCGACGTTTGTGCCAAACCAGATAGTGTCTCCGATGACATCATAGTACCCAACAACAGCCCATTCTCCGGATAAGGGATCAGGGATATCTGCTTGTGGGACTCGTGTCCAGGTCACACCACCATCGACAGTTGTGTAAATTTCAAAATACCCTCCAATCGGGTCTCCCAAGCACCATCCGACATTTGCGTCCCAGAAATGAACACAGTCAGGGAACGATGCAGGATCGCTAAACAAAGCAGTTGGTTGACGTGCCCAGGTGCTCCCACCATTAGAGGTGTAGTAGATTCCTTGTACTCCGCCGGATGCTGCATACATTGGCACCCATGCTTTGTTGACATCAAGGGCAAAAATCATTGCAGATCGTAATCCATCCGCGCCATTAATGAGCCCAGGGGTCCAAACATTGCCACCGTCTATGGTTTTTGTGAAATCTTGACAGGGAGCTTGTGTACTGGTCCCATCATAGGCAACTGCCCAGACGATATTTTCATCAACGCAATGCACATAGTCAATCCCTCGGCTTGCGTCTACAAAGCCGGTCGCTTGTTCTATCCATTCTGCTCTGAAGAATGTGTTTGGGTCTTTTGGTTGGTAGCTCACTAAGTTTTGAGCGGGTGCTGCTGACACGGGCAAGAGAAATGCCAATGCAATAGCGAGAACGACACTAGCTTTTATTACCATTTTTGTTCTGCTTAAAATTTTCATAAATTTTTCCCCATTCAACATCATAGACCTCTTTTTATTTAAATGTTTCGTAAAAATATCGAAGCGAGTTTCCTGTAGTTGGAGGATACTTTCAGTGTCCTGTACCACATGTTTATAAACATCTTTCTCTTTCTTCTTACACAAGGGAGCTCTTATGGGAAAAGATAAACAAATCGAGTCACCTCTGCATGATTTACCTGGTGTTGGACCAGCGATAGCGGATAAATTAGTCGAAGCTGGATATGCAGATATGATGAGCATTGCGGTCTCATCACCAAAGGAATTAGCAGAGGTCGCAGAGATCGGTGAACCTACCGCTGCAAAAATCATTCAAGCAGCTCGAAAGCAAGCAGATATCGGTAGTTTTGAGACAGGGACTGCACTGCTTGAGCGTCGGGCAAAAATAGGGTCGATTACCACAGGGTCGAAAGCCTTTGATGAACTAATGGGTGGAAAAGGATTTGATAGTCAAGCGATCACTGAAATGTTCGGTGAGTTTGGATCAGGCAAGACACAGATCGCACATCAGATGTGCGTTAACGTTCAACTTCCGTTAGAGAAAGGTGGACTGGACGGCCATGTATTCTATATTGACACAGAAAACACGTTTCGACCAGATCGTATCATCCAAATGGCGGAGGCCTATGACCTTGACTCTGACGAGGTGCTTAATAAAATCCATGTCGCCAGGGCGTATAACTCAAGCCATCAGATGCTTCTCGTCGATAAGGTCATCGAACTATCTAAAGAGTATCCAGCACGTTTGTTAATAGTTGATTCGCTGACCAGTCAGTTCCGTGCAGAGTTCGTAGGGCGAGGCGCGCTTGCGGATCGACAGCAGAAATTGAACAAACATATGCACGATCTCCTTCGATGGAGTGACCTGTTTAATGGGGTTGTTGTCGTGACTAATCAAGTCGCTGCTAAACCAGATGCGTTCTTTGGTGATCCAACCAGACCGATCGGAGGTCATATCGTGGGACATACCGCGACGTTTCGACTGTATCTACGGAAAAGTAAGGGAGGGAAACGGATCGCACGATTGATCGA
>DATMWV010000049.1:0-2635 GCA_035562195.1 Thermoplasmatota archaeon | reverse complement strand
ATTTTCAATAGTCCCATGCTGTTTCATCAGATTAAAGACAGTGTCGTGGACGATTACATTTCCATTCATTAAAAAATAGACGGAGTCTGCAACATGTTCGACGAGCTGGGTGGAATGAGTCGCAAGAACTGTCGTTCCTTTCCTTTTTTTAATAAAATCTTGTATGGTTCTTGATGCGAGCGGATCCAGACCATAGACAGGTTCGTCAAGAAGGAGGTTTTGAGGCTGATGCATAATTGCTGAAAGCATGGATATTTTTTGTTTCATCCCCTTCGAATACCCACCAAGCTCATAATCCAAAGAGGTATCAATCCCAATCATCTGAGAAAGATCAGTGATGATACCTTCAGCATCAGGGAGCTTTCGTAACGAGGCGATGTAAAAAAGGAATTCCCGTCCTGTGATACGATCATAGAGCTCAGGCATCTCAGGGAGATACCCAAGCCGTTGTCGAGCGAGAAGCGACTGAGTCACAATGGAATATGAATCAATCGTCACATCACCAGAATCATACGGTAAAATACCTGCGATAATCTTAAGAAGCGTACTTTTTCCTGCCCCATTTTCTCCCATGATGGCGATGACTTTTACATCATCGAACTGCAACGACACATTATGGAGTGCAGTGATTTTCCCATACCGTTTCGTGAGGTTCTGAACTGAAATCATTGTATAGACTGTGAGAAAGAAAAAGGGGTTAATAAGACATCTGATGCATATACATCAATGCTGTTTTGCCTTTTCTGAAGATGTCTTTTGCATATTGACAATGATAAGACCACCAATGACAAGTATTCCTCCTAGAATAAACAGCCAGGTGATTTGTTCGTTGAATAGAAAATAACTGATGATTGTCGAAAGAACAGGGATGAAATACAGAAAAACGCTGATCTCTGAAGCGGTTTTTATCTCTAAGGCGACATACCAAAGGATATACCCTACCACTGTTGGTAAGAGAGCTAAAAAGAGCACAGCACCCCAGCCAGTCCATGATAAGGATGTTGCTTCTGTTATCAACGATGATGAGAGAAATGGCAACAGACCAAGACTTCCAAAAAGAAAAGCATACACGGTAAGTGAAAGAGCTGAGTATCGTTGCAAGAGTTTTTTTCCTGCGATGGTGTAGCCTGCGCCAACAAACGCAGAGATTAAAACAGCTAGTGCTGCTGAAAGATATGACACCTCAAAGGGGTTTCCTGAGGCACCGGTTAGAGAGATGATGACCACACCAGAGAGTGATAGTGGAACACCTATTGCGATTTTCTTCGTGATCTTCTCCTTCAAAAGAAGGGTGGCGAAAATCACGGTAAACACTGGGATAGTTGCGATGATGAGACTGGCAACAGATGGAGTGATGTACATTTCGCCATAGTTCAACCCAAGATGATACACCACCAGGCCAAAGAAACCGAGTAAAAACAGTGGTACGATATCTTTTTTTTGAATCGGGGTGAATTTCTTTGGGAAAATTAAAAGAAAAATCAGAAAGACACCACAGGTTGTAAAAAGACGTAAGATAGTGAGATTTACTGGACTAAGCTCCTCTAAACCGATTTTTATAAACGGAAACGCGAACGCCCAGAAGAGAATAGGTAGCAGCATTATCAAATAAAAATATTTTTTTGCAAAAGATTTTTTAATATCGTCGTTCGGCTTCATGGATTGTGAAGGACAAAAGAAATCACTTATTTAAAAGCATGGAGAAATTACCAATGATCATGATGTATGATTTCATCAAGGGATTTTCTTTTATTTGCTTTGAGAAGGGTTTTTGTTATTTGTTCAGAGATCCCTTTCTTATCGACGGGGTACCCCACAGGGCTTAGAGCGACAATGCGTATTCGTTTTGGGATTTCAAGCAGTTCTTTTAGTTTTTCCTCGTTAAACCCTGCGATCCAACAGGTCCCCAACCCAACATCAGTTGCAGCAAGAATTAAATGATCAAATGCTATTGAAACATCCGCCATATAATACTGTTGAGAATTGTTCGATCCACTGTCAGCTGGATCGGCACATGCAACAATAAGGACCGGGGCGGTCTTCAGCCAGCGGTTAATTATGCTTGTTTTTGCAATATATTCAATGGTTTCTTTATTTTTAATAACGATGAATCGCCAACATTGTTTATTTGCCCATGATGGCGCAAGTCGTGCACACTCAAGGATATAGTTGATTTTCTCATCCTCGATTTGTTTCTCGCTATATTGACGAATGCTGGTCCTTGCTTTGATCACATCGAAAAACTCCATGTTTGCACCTCTAATATTTTTTAGGGAGATAATGCAGGTGTGTTATAAAAGGTGTTTTCCATCACATGAGATGTTATTATAAACGTGACATCGTTATGAAATGGCAAATGGGGGAAACGTATGCTGAAGACATATGTGATATGGTGGCATAGTAAATTTATAGACGAGATTAACATGCAGAGAACAACGATTGCTGATATTGTTGATAAGACAAACAAAACAATCAAACATCTGCAAGAATTACAGAAATTTGAAGCGAGTGGGAAAATCAAAGTCAAAACAACTGGTTCTTTGAATCCTATCTATCTAGAGGTCATAGATCCTTCTGTTGAATCTGAGGTCGCGAGCAATCCACTGGTTGAAGAGTTATACGAATAAATCAACGA
>DATMWV010000048.1:0-4812 GCA_035562195.1 Thermoplasmatota archaeon | reverse complement strand
GTTCATATTCTTCGACTTCGCAGCAGTCGCACCGTACATAACGATAGACATGAATCATGACAAAGAATCCTCTTTCGATGCGATTTTTTTCTCTCCACATAAATTCCTTGGCGGACCAGGAACTTGCGGTGTTCTTGTCTTTAATGAAAAAATCTATAGAAAAGACCTCCCACCCACCACCGCGGGAGGCGGCACTGTTGTCTACGTCGGGTTCAAAAACCATGATTTCTCAGAAGACATCGAAACAAGAGAAAAAGCAGGAACTCCACCAATACTGCAGGCGATCAAGGCAGCCTTAGTCCTTGAATTAAAAGAAAAAATCGGGGTGGAGACCATCGAGAAAGTCGAACGGTTATACACAGAATATTTCATTGAAGGACTCAAAAAAATCAAAAACATTGAACTCCTAGGAGACATTGCCCCAGAAGAACGTGTGTCAATCGTATCGTTTAACATTCGACATAACGACCGGATCTTACATCCACGGTTTGTCGCAACATTACTCAATGACCTCTTCGGCATCCAATCACGTGCTGGATGCAGCTGCGCAGGACCCTATGGTCATATTCTCCTCGGGATCGATCAAGTGACATCGGAGAAATACCGCAAGCTCATCGTCAAAGGGTGCGAGGGGATAAAACCAGGTTGGGTGCGCGTAAATATACATTACATCCTCAGCAGGGAAGATGTCGAATTCATCATTCAGGCAATCGAGTTTGTCGCTAGAGCGGGGCATCTCTTCCTTCAAAAATACCAATTCAATATGAAAACAGCAGAGTGGAACTACATTGGATTTACTCAATCAACCCCTCAGTTCTCCCTTGATGACACGTTCGGTCAAAAAACAATACCATCTCATCAGATACCCTCACTTCGAACTTCCTATTTCAGAGAAGCTGAAACTTTCGCAGAAACACTCAAAAAACAACCATCACCATCGTACATAAAACACGAAAAGGCTCTTGAGAGTCTTAATTACTTTTATTGCTGCCATAAAACAGAAGAATAGAATTTTAAGAAAATAATCAAAGCATCATCTCTCGTTAGTGTTTATTGCACACGAACATACTGTTCTGGTTTGGCATCAAACGTTCTTTTGCAACCTGGTGCGCAAAAGTAATATGTTTTCCCTTTATAGATACTGGTGAACTTCGCTGTTTTCTCATCGACTATCATCTTACAAATCGGATCAATCGCCATGACGTTTCACCTCCTGTGCTGGTGGTACATACCCTTTCAATGTCAAGGAAAGTGTTACGACTGTAACCGAGCTGAGCGCCATAGCTAGACCAGCAAATTCTGGTCGAAACATAATCCCGAAGAAAGGAAACAAGACTCCTGCAGCAACCGGGATGAGCGCGGTGTTATACGCAAACGCCCAGAACAGATTCTGCTTGATACGCGCCATCACCTTCCGACTCAACTGTACCGCAGCGACAGCGTCCAACAGGTCGCTTTTCACCAAGATGATCTCTCCGCTCTCAATTGCGATATCGGTTCCACTCCCGATCGCGATACCGACATCAGCCTGGGCAAGCGCAGGGGCATCATTGATCCCATCACCAACAAATGCGACCACGTCACCAGCGGTTTGTAATTTCTTTACTTCCTGTGCTTTATCCTGAGGCAGAACCTCAGCACGTACCACATCAATGCCAATCTGCTGCGCGATCGTCTGTGCTGTCCGCGCGTTATCACCTGTGACCATCACTAATTGCAGCCCCATCTCCTTGAATTGTTTGATTGCCAAAGGTGTGGTCTCCTTCACCACATCAGCAAGAGCAATAAGACCAACAAGCCGGGAATCAAATGCAACGAACATCACTGACTTACCCTTCGTCTCCAACTCGTTCAAAAGCTTCGTAACCTCTGCCGGCACATTAAGACCTTTTTCCTTGAAAAGCAACCGATTCCCAATCAATACCATCGTACCATCCACGGTCGCTTGTACCCCTTTACCAGCAAACGTGTCAAACCCACTGGCGTCGCCAAAAGGAAGACCCCGGTCTTTTGCTGTGTGTACTATCGCCTCAGCCAACGGATGCGAGGAATTCTTTTCAACACTCGCCGCCTTTTCCAATATCACGTTTTCTTCCACGTCAATACCAATGATATCGGTCACCTCAGGTTTTCCTTTCGTCAGCGTCCCTGTCTTATCAAACATGATAGTCGATATCTTCTCAGAGACTTCCAAAGCCTCCCCATTCTTGATGAGAATCCCTAACTCAGCACCACGACCAATCCCCACCGTGACAGCGGTCGGCGTCGCAAGTCCAAGTGCACAGGGGCAAGCGACCACCAACACAGATATCAACGCGGTCAGACTAAAAAGAAGCGTACTCCCCAGCACAATATACCAGACAAGAAACGCCCCAAGAGCAATGGTCAACACCACCGGGATGAAATAACTTACCGCAGTATCAGCAATACGCTGCACCGGCGGTCGGGAACCCTGCGCTTCTTCCACCAGTCTAATGATCTGCGCAAGCAAGGTGTCTTTGCCAATCTTCGTTGCTTTGATCTGCAGCACGCTATTTGTATTCATCGTTCCCCCAATCACATTGCTCCCCTGGTTCTTCATCACAGCCAACGGCTCTCCGGTCACCATCGACTCGTCAACATAACTTTCTCCTTTGATAACGATGCCATCGACAGGGATCTTCCCACCAGGTTTGACCACCACCACATCATCGACCACTACATCCTCAATGGAGACTTCGACTTCGTGTCCCTCCCGGATAACAATCGCATTTTTCACCTGAAGACCTGCTAATTTCTTTATTGCATCAGATGTTCTGCCTTTTGCTTTCATCTCCAGATACCGCCCCAACATCAGAAAAGCAGCAAGCAACACCGCAGTCTCATAGAACAAAAACTCACGAGTCAACACTACTTCAAACGTTCCAAGGACGCTTGCGCCAAACGCAACCCCAATCCCCATGGAATACATCACATCCATCGTCAGTGACCTATTTCGAAGTGCATGATACCCCGCCAGAAAAATAGGAGAACCGATATAGATGAACGTAGGCGTTGAAAGCACAAGTGATACATACGAGACCAGTTCCATGGAAAGATACGGATGAACATACATCAGAATCATCAGGGGAATTCCGACCAGAAACCCGACATAAATCCTCAGTTTTTTAGCACGAAGATCTTTTTCCCGTGCTTTGCTTGCAAGATCCTCTTCACCTTCTACACCAAGGTACTGATACCCTGCGGCTTCCACCGCTTTTTTCATATCAGGAAGGCTGACCATTCGCTGATTATAGATCACCGTTGCTTTTTCAGTCGCAAGATTCACCGACACATTCACCACACCATCAAGGTGCTGTAACGTCTCGGTGACGGTTTTTTCACACGTCGCACAGGTCATCCCTCTAATCCTCAGAATCACTTTTTCATTGATGGTACCATATCCAACGTCAGTGACCGCTTTTTCCAAATCACCAAACTTCACCTGCGTCGGATCATAGTCTACAGAAGCAAGCTCATTGCCGAGATTGACCTGGGCTTTGAACACACCAGGGAGACTTGCAAGGGATTTCTCAATGGTTGACGAACACATCGAACACGTCATACCAGTAATCTTCAATTCCGCTCTTTTCGTCTCCTTTGCCATAAGTCTACTCCCTGAAGCGTTAGGTACGATACATGAATCAATATATAAAAAATCTCTGTACAGGATTTGATAGGGAAAAAAAACTATTTGAACTGATGTGCGTACTGTACCGTCATGGAACATATCATCCACATAAGAACCGCAACACCTGATGATTTCGAACGGATCGTCGAACTTGAAGGGCTCTGCTTTGCTAAAGAACATGCTTATTCAAGAAGACAACTTCGCTATCTGCTCATCAAAGCTCATAGCACCGTCCTTGTCGAGACAACCGATGCGATCGTACGAGGATTTCTAATTATCCTTTATCGGAGGGGCAGCGGAGTTGCTGGCATTGAAACTATCAATGTTGATCCAGAATTCCGAAAGAAAGGTATTGGCCAACGGTTACTTTCTGCTGCTGAAGAGCTGTTGAGAACAAAAGGAATCTGTAAAATCAGACTAGAGGTTGCTATCACCAATCAAGCGGCAATAGCACTCTATGAACATGCAGGGTTTCAAAAAATCATGACTCTAAAAAAATATTACTACTTTGACCATGAGGGATCCCGTGATGCCTACAGAATGGTTAAGGAACTACGGTAACCTTGCGTTTCTAACTTTTATGTATCGGTACCCATTCCCCATTCTGTAATGTGCAATAACCAGTGGTATACTCCTCAAGGATTCTCAATAAACCGTCCCTGAACTGCTGAGGATAAAAATCTGGGTTACAGGTCGATGCATGTACATGGATTTTCTCAACATGGTCTACGCACTGTAACTTTGGTACAGACCCTTTCTGTTTGAGTAAGAAAAACGATTGTTCCTTCTCATCTTTATCGAGTTTCAGAGATGAAACGCCAACGTTTGTATAAAAATTTTCTATGTCTTTGCGTCGATACTTCATAAGACCTGGATCGAGATTATTAGCCAACAAATACAATAGAATCCCTAAACATTTCGAACACGTCCCGCATGGGTACACCACACCGTTTTTAATATGACAGGAATGACAGGAGCGCTGCATCTTCGCAAGAGCTGGATATCGACGAACCAGGATGTTCTGGTCGACAAGACCGGAGATGTTCCGCAGTGCAGACCACTGATAGAGTCCAGGGATTCGTCTCTCGTACCATTGATTCATCCGAACATCATAGTCCTGGTGCTGATCGTAAACCCCGAAGTAATGCTGGATCCCCTTGTAT
>DATMWV010000047.1:0-2610 GCA_035562195.1 Thermoplasmatota archaeon | reverse complement strand
GAAGAAAAATCACACCCGTGATATCATAAACCACAAGGTGAAACTTAGAGACGAAAAATAAACTTATTTTAAAAAAAAGGAAAAAAAAGAGAAAGAAAGAGTACTCTATTTAAGAGTACCCGCCGAGCAGCAGGCTTGGGTCACCAAGCAGCACCCATTGCTCCACGGTCTTCTGATGCGCACCGTCCCAACCTTCTGCCTTGAAATGAGTGATATACTCGGTCAGGGTTCCAGCATAGGCTTGTCCAAGGATATGATGCCCATCGGTCCCATACTGAACGAAAAACTCAGTGGTGATATAGTTATCCAGACCACCGATTGTACAGAACTCATTCAGAATCCCATACCCATACCCGGTGTTTCCCAACGTCGCTATTGCCCCTATCTTAGGAAGGTTGACGAACCGTTCGCTCCAGCACTCAGCAGTCGGAGTCCCATAGGTATGTGTTGAATGCTGATTCTTCATGTCAAGGAACGTCGGGATGAGTGAGACGTTAAACATGCTGTTATGACAGCCGCCGACGACCACGACAGGGTTCTTGTATTCATTAGTAAGGGTATCCATCGGGAAGATCGGCAGACGCATTTGTACCGCAGCTAATCCGACTAAATCACCATTCGCCCGGTTCCCAGGCACACCTGGGTAGTGGTTCGCCCATATGTTGGGGCTCCCATGTCCTGAGAAGAACACGAACCCAGCACCTGGGTTAAGCGAATCAATCACATCTTGCTGCTTCGTCCAGAGTCCGTTGGAGCTGAACAGATACGTCTTCTCAAACTCAGAAGGCATATAGTACGCTCCTCCTGCTCGTCCCAGTAACAGCTGGTCCCCGACAGTCCATTCCCCTTCCCAGTACATCTTAAAACCGGTTCTTGTCTGTGTGAACACAGTAGTGCCTGCGCTGTTGTTGACCCAGACATGGATACTGGTCTCAACACCATAGGGTTGCGGATCGTAGGTCTTCCCACGGATCCTAAGGACTCCGCTGGTATATTGCAGGTCCGCCCAGTGTAACTGACTGTTGAGGTACGCCTCTCGTTCTGTTGGAGAATATGTATAATCTGTGTTCCCAAGCACGTCTCCATCGGAGACAGAAACGATCTCAGCGACTGGTGGAAACGGATATTCCAACCCGGTGATCAGATGGTCATCATGGTTAAATGTCAGTGTAGTCGCCTTTGTCTTATCAATCGTGATATCCAGTTCATCAACAGGTCCGTAGACATTGTCGATGTTCTTACTTTGAGCATAAATGGTGTACGCCCCGTTAGGCAGACTGTTCGTGTTCCAGGAGATACCAAGGTCCACTTGATCCAGGAACCCGTCCCCTGACACTAGCACCATCTTGTTGAACCAGGATGGATCCGCGGTGGTCTCATAAGTGATAATCTTATCGACGACCCCTTGGACTTCCTTGGTACTTCTGCAGGGTAGTCGCCCTAACGCAACATCAGGATACAAATCGAGTTTATCAGCGTGGATGCCGCCAAACTCAGCATAGATATGGTTCCCGCTAGAGTCCCAGCTGCAGAAATCACCGGTTGCATTATAGATATCCGCGTAATATAGATCAGAGATATACCCTGGGTCATCATCCGGGCTTGTCATTAAACTTGAGTATCGCACCGGGAGGTACCACCCTTTTGATCCTTCGCTGACGCTGTCTCTTGGGACTGCGTAGATTCGTGATTTCATCCCACCGACTAGCATAACATAGGTGGTGTTCCAGGTCTCGATTGCATCTTTAATGAAATATTTTATCTGCTCAGGTTTGTCGTACCCTGTATATTGGTCATAGATGTCCTCTGTTGTCTTTAAAATTGTTGAGATGCCTTTTGCAATCTTATGGTCGACGAGTGGTTGCAGCGCACTGGAGAACTTCGAAGGTGCGATGATGACTAATTGATACTCGGTATTTGCTGGGAATGGTGTCTTGTCAGGTACTGTATAGGTGATAGTCACATCGATGTCGCTTGCGTAATTAATCGTATCAGACCCAGGCGTGTACCGGACCGGATACGTGTTTATCGTCAAGAACGTCTTATGTTGATTGTTCTCATCGAGCCCAGCTCCCATATGATAGCTCATCCAGTCAGCCGGGAAGAGGACTTCTGAATCATAGATCTCAGGGTTCATCTCTGGTCCTGCGGTAAACGTCACCTCATCGCTCAATGGCATAGGTTGTGGAGCAGGCATGATCTTCTGAGACAACACCTTGGACTCGACTCCAGTAGCAATGCAATAAATGTCTGTTACGGTTGCACCAAACGGTAGGGTCACCGTCTCAATGCGCCGAGGGAGCATCGGACTGCCTGCATCAAAAATCCAGGAGTCTGTTCCTTCAGAGTTCAATTGAATATATGATTCTTTTTCTACTATGGTTGGTTCTGAAAAGGAGAATCGAAGATTCCCTTGTTTTTCATTAGCTTCTCCCATACCCAGGGCTGTAAAACCACTCAGTACAAGGATTCCTACTACAAAATAGATTATGTGCTTCATATTTTTTTATAACCCCCTTAATTTACTATTATATATTGATGATTATTCATTATATATACTTTTGCTTGATAAAAAAGGACATGGTCCAACCTATGGTATCAGGATACATC
>DATMWV010000046.1:0-3527 GCA_035562195.1 Thermoplasmatota archaeon | reverse complement strand
GATGGTGAGACCTATTGCGGTCCAGGAGCAACCTCAGAATTAGAGATCCAGGCTGTCTCTAATTTTATCATTGGTCATGAGATTTCTGCGTTAATCTCCTGGCATACCTATCAAGAGGAACTCTACTGGCCATGGTGTTTTACCTCATCTACAACCCCTGATGTTACCTATATGAGTGCTGTTGGAACGGGGATTGCTCAACGGATCACCCGGCAGGGCGGATCAGGTACCTATACCCCCAAACAAGGGTACGGCCTGTATCCTACAACAGGTGATACGATCGACTCGATATATGGGTACAGTCATTATGTCCTTGGCAGGTCGACCTTTGCCTATACCATTGAAGCATGCTCTGATTTCCATCCCTCAGCTGGGTATCTTGATCAGATTTGTAAAGAGAATAATGATGGAGCGCTTTACCTTCTCCAAGAAGCACAAAACATTCGTGATACCGTTATTCCTCGTGTGATGCCACCAATCCTTGATGAGTTACCCAATGATTCTGATGGGAACTATCGGGTTTCTTGGCAGGAACAGAACCAGGTCGCAGATCCTGATTATTTCCAGCTTGATGAGCTTTCTGGGCTTACCGTCGGGACTGATGACGCAGAATCCGGGTCAGGAGCATGGAGCCTTGAGGGGTTTGCACTGTCAACAACCAAATATCATTCAGGAAGTCACAGTTATAAATCACGATATCTTGATTCCGATACCTCTGCGATGACAACGACATCCCCCGTACCGATAACCAACGGGATGACGCTTTCCTTCTGGTGTTGGTACAATATCGAGAACAATTATGATAAGGCGTTTGCTGAAGTGAGCACCGATGGTCGGTACTTCAAAATCTTGGATACCTTCACCGGTTCATCAGGCAACTGGTTATTCAAAGAATATGATCTGAGCAATTATTCAGGAGAATCACTCTTTATCAGATTCAGGTATACGACCGATCAAGGAACATTACAGGACGGTTTCTATGTCGACGATATAGCCCCAGTTGCTGATTTCGATACGGTCACAACCCTTTCAAGTTCCATCACCAATGAGTATTATGATATCACCGGGAAAGTCAATGGGACGTATTATTACCAGGTGAAAGGTCATAACAGCGCACGTGGATGGTGTGACTTCAGCACCCTTGGGAAGGTCGTTGTCACATTAGGGGAAGATATCACTCCGCCAGTGACTACCTGTTCCTTAGCAGGGGAGCTGCAAGGTGATATCTATGTCAGTGACGTGACTGTCACCCTTACCGCAACAGATGATTCAGGTGTTGATTACACGAAATACAAACTTGACAATGGGGGATGGGCGACGTATACCGCACCATTTATCGTATCATCAAACGGAAATCATACGGTCTCTTTCTACTCAGCTGATAACGTAGGTAATACGGAGACTGAAAAAACCTGCTCCTTTACCATCTGGAAGGAAGTACCACCAGTTACCATCACCATAAAAGGCGGGTTTGGCGTCTCAGCAACCATTACCAACATAGGGACAGTGAATCTGACAGACCTTGATTGGACGATGAGTCTGGATGGAAAACTGATTTTTGTTGGAAAAACAAAATCAGGCACCATTGATGAACTGGCGGTTGGTGAATCTGTCATCATCAACGATTTTGTCCTTGGTTTTGGAAAGACAGGGATAGCGATGCAGGTTGAAGGAGCTGAGGCGACTGCGACTGGTACAGTCATCGTGTTCTTTGTTATCGGGGTACAATAATTACCCTTTTTTTTCTTTTTTATTTTTTGTTTATTCTCATAAAAAAGAGTAAAAAAAGCGTATTTTGTATAAATATTTGGAGAAAAGATATATAAGCCGCCATTTATTTAGTAGAACTGGGTTTTTTTATGGAAGGAAGAAAAAAAGCAATCTATCTTGGGGCAGTCGTACTCGGTCTTTTGATGATCGTACCAACAACCAACGTCCTTGGGACCGTACAACCATCACAGAACCAGACAGTAACGATAGTAAATATGCATGCGACACCGACCCATGAAATGCTGGCATTAACTCAAACAGACAAAGCAATATCCAATAACAAAGAAAAGAATATCGGCTCATTAGGGACCGATGTGCAAGTAACCACTGAAGCGGAAACGGAAAAAAACCCGGCGATCGGGGCTGTTCCGACGGGGGAGTTATTGCTCTCATACACCTCTGTGATAGACACGTCTAACAACGATGTCGTCTGGGATTTCTCAACTGATGCTGGACAGTCATGGAGTGGTGGTGTGTATTTTGAAGTTGAAGGAGCTGAATCACACCCTGCGATTGACTATTGGGGAACCGGTAATAGAGGGGTTGGCACGATGCAGGGGGATTTCCTGAGCAACAACGGTGCTGACCAACATACGTTTATCGCCAATGATATCACAGATACAACGTCATACGAATTAAGCACCATAAGCTGGGGCGCATCATTCCCCTACTCAGACCGAAGGATCCCTGATATCGGTGGATATGATGGCAATGGGATCGCCTGGTGGTACGGGATCATCGCTTGTGTTGGAACCCGTGGTTCACCTGGGTCTGTCGACATGCCGATCTTTAACTATGCCAACTACGGTGATGAGACACAAGGGTGGAGCAGCTATTTCGGAGAATACCCTGGTTGTGAAAACGCTGCGATAGAAATCGATCAATCCAATGGTCTGTTCTATGCGGTGTTTGATATTTACCGGACATCACAATGGGATCTTCTGCTCATCCGTGGTGATGCTCATGATGATGGAACCGGACACATTGAGTACATCGGTGAATCATTCATTGGTGGCACAGAAAACACGAAATATCCTGCGGTTGATGTGAAGGACAACAAGGTCATCATTGTCGCTCAATCAGATGAGGCAGGAACAGAAGACATCGTCTGTTACTACTCCGCTGACGCAGGAACAACATGGGAGAAAAGCTTTGTTGCTGCGAGTGGTTCAAATGACGAACTCTACCCAAAGATTGTTTCTTTTGGAGATACGGCAATCTGCACCTTCATCATGAATGATGATTTGTACTATGCGTCTACCGAAGACGGGGGCGCCACATGGACCACGCCTGAGACGGTAAACGATCAGATTGGATCAGTGGACAGCGAGTTTAGAGACACAGATATCACCTATGATGGAACCGTGGTTTGGACCGATATTCGCAATGGAAACCCAGACATCTATCTAGACAATATCGCTGAAACCCCAACATTCCCAATCTTAAGCTTCGGGAGTTTCGCAGCTGCCGGGTTAGGAAAAGTATCCATCCCAGTGACAAACATCGGTTCTGCGGATGCAACAAATGTGAATGTCACCATCACGGTGACTGGTGGGATCCTTGGTCGTATCAATAAGACCAAAACAGAGACAATTAACGCACTAGCGATGAACGAGGAAGTGACGGTCACCACCGATGGAATGATCTTCGGGCTTGGAGCGATCGTTCTGACCGCAAAAGCTAGTTGCGTTGAAGCAACACCCCCCATCGTAACAAAAACAGGGTCTGGTAAAGTCTTCATCGTCTTTATCAGGAAC
>DATMWV010000045.1:0-6331 GCA_035562195.1 Thermoplasmatota archaeon | reverse complement strand
ACAACACATCGCATCCATGTTCCTGGCGTTAAAGATATATTTTTATAGAAGGTCCTGTTATTAATATCATAGAAACTGAGGGAAAACTTATGAAGAAAATGCTTCCAATCGTAATAACCGCAATATTAGTCCTGAGTGGACTAGGAGCTAGCGCACTGCCACAACAATCCTTACAACCCACGGTAGTGACCATGGATCAACAACTCGATCCCAATCCATCACCACGAGACTACACCCACACCGTGCTCGTTGAGGTCGGTACTGCCACCTGGTGTCCTAGCTGCCCGCAATCCAACGCAGCCTGGCATTCTATCTACGGACAAGGCACGTATGATTTCGAATACACAGAACTTGTGGATGATAAAAACACTGATGCTGCAGCACGGTTCAATGAGTTTAACCCCAAGTATGTGCCGACATCCTATTGGGATGCTGGTATGTTTGCCTATCCAGGGACCAGCCAGTCAACATTCATAACATACCTCAATAACGCAGGTGCTCGTGTCGTACCTGATCTTGTCGCAACACTCTCCGCTGCATGGCTTGGAAACGCTCAGATGCAGATCAACTACAGCGTCCAAAACAATGAGGCAACCAATTACCCGGGCAAACTAAGGATTTATGTCCAGGAACTTGAATCACGATGGGATGATTACTCAGGGAACCCGTATCATCATGCCCTGATTGATATGGCAAAAAACATCGTAATTGACATCCCTGCGGGGAACGCGATTTCTGATTCTTTCACGTGGAGTGGATCTGCTGCTGGTTACCCGGATGTCACTATGGATAACCTCCAGGTGATCCTTGGGGTCTTTGATGATGAAGCTCACACAGGGTATTCTGATCCACCATCAGGTAACCCGTTCAACGCGTATTACTCTGACGAATGCATCGCGGTGCTCCCGACAGGAGACGAGAATGACCCACCATCAGCACCAACCATCCAGGGTCCAACAACAGGGGTAGAGGATGTTACCTACACCTTCACCATTTCTTCCGTTGACCCTGAAGGAGACAATGTCTTCTACTGTGCGAACTGGAGCGACGATACCGGGGAAATCTGCGTCGGACCATTTGCCTCTGGTGTACCTGTTGAGGTGACTCACACCTGGGCTACTCCAGGAACCTACCTTATCAAATTCACATCACATGACGTCAATAACGCGGAAAGCGACACCACGACCCATGAGATCATCATCAGTGAAGCACCCGCCATAGGGATCGCGGTTGCTGGTGGATTTGGTCTGAAGGCAACCCTCACCAACAATGGCCTCATCGATCTGACAAAGATCAATTGGTCGATCACCCTTGATGGCGGTCTGATCCTCGCAGGGAAAACAACCACGGGAACCATCCCTGGAATAGAGAGCGGTGCAGAACGCATCGTAAAACCCTCCCTTGTCCTTGGATTTGGCAAGACGACGATTACCGTATCAGCAACCAGTGACGAAGGAGTCGCAGCCAATACCACCGCTAGCGGTTTTGTGCTTGGGCCATTTGTCCTCGGAGTGAAATAACCCCACTCCTCTTTCTTTTTTTTTCTGTGTTTCCCCTCTTCTCCTACAACAGTGATACGATAACGTTCCTCTTTCCTGTTTTTCAGGACCGTCTCCCCGGTCTCAACATCAGCCGCTATCCCATCCTTCACCGTCTTAAGCACCGGTATTTCTTGTATCAACTCATCCGTATGTCTGTCTCGTACCAGGTCCTGTAAATCCTGTGTCGTCCCACCGATGCTATTACGACGCTGATGATCAGGACACAGAGCTTTGTGATATCTATTCATAGAATAGAAAAACTCATCCTGTGAAATCGTTTTTTTACAGTTATTACAATACTATCCCATACGCCTCCGCCACAAACCATCACGTTCAGCACAGGGATGATCACCGAGTACACAAACCCTCCCTCATGTTCCTTTTTTATAAAAAAAGAGACCTTCTCAAGACGTATCATGCCATCCTTTTTTCATTTTGACATTTCAACAGAACATCTTTAAATAACATCACAGAAGAAACGAGTACACCATGAAAGGAGATGGAACATGATAAAAATTCAATTATTGGCCATAGGAATCGTCACAGTCATAATTGCAGTCGTCTTCGTCGTCGCAGGATTATTCGGAAGTAACCAAAACAACTCAGTAACTGAATCCGATATCACCGCCACCCCACCAACAGTAGAATCAGTACAGAAAATGCTTGAGAAAGGAGCCAGCATTGATTCCCTGTCTTATGAAATCACCATGACCATGGATATGTCTCAGTACGGAACACAGACCGCGACAATGAAGATATGGCAAGAAAAACCCTACTTTAAACAGCAAATAACGACCACAATGGGTGGTGCAACAAACACCATTTCCGTCATCCAACGCCCTGAAGGAACCTACCTCTATGATACACTCCAAGGAAAATACGTGCTGACAACAGACATCCCCTCCTTTACGACATCACTTCAATACCTCGATAGCAGCATGATAAAAAACCTCCTCACAAACCAATCCTTCATACAATTCGAGACTGAAACCATCGATGGGAAACTTGCGACAGCCTTTGAATATACCATTTCATTGAGCGGAATGAACATGACGACAAAAATATGGATCTGGAACGAAAAAGGACTCCCTCTCAAAGCAGACATGGACATGACAATGGAGGAGATGACCATGACAATGGACTTTATCTTCAGTAATTATTCCTTCGCAGACATCCCAGATGGTACTTTTAACGTTTCATAAACGAAAACCCCTTTTTTTCTTCTTATTTTATTCCTAATATCTATCCCTTTCTTGTTTCGTTTTGAAGAACTGTTTTTCCCCTCTTCTCCTACAACAGTGATACGATAATTCCCTTCATCCTTATTGTTCAGGACTTTATCCCAGGTCTCAAAATCAGCGTTTATCCAATCCTTCACCGTCTTCAAAACCGGTATTTCTTTTACTAATTCATCTTTATGTCTCTCTCGTACCAGATCCTGTAAACCCTTGGTCGTCCCACCGATGCTCGTACTACGCTGATGATCAGTACACAACGCTTTGTGATATCTATTCATAGAATAGAAAACTCATCCTGTGAAATCGTCTTTTTACATTCATTGCAATAATAGCCCATGTACTCCCACTGGAAACCACCATACTCATAACAGGTAGTGTTCTAGAAGCATCTCTACTATGAATACAAGCATCAGTCAGTACGACGTATTAAAAACCTTACAATCACCGATCGCTTCAGAATCATCGGTTTCTTTCGTGCCATAGATTTTACAAAACATTTTCTCATCTTGATTGCCTGATTAGAAATTAGATGCAATAATCTTTTCAACGAAACTACAAAACTTACTATCTCCACAGATCCTATCCCGGTTATCTGTTCCGCAGCATCAAACATGTGCCAAATCAAACAGTCTCATCCTCCCTTTTTCCTTTATTTTTTTAAAAAACCAGGAGAACGTAATTTCTGGATAAGAAAAACCGCAAATTATTTATACTAATAATTACCATAATAGTAATTATGAATAGATATACGAAAATGTATGGATGGTTATACACCGCCTTTGGGACAACCCCATTTACCATCGATGACTTCCGGAGTATATTCCCCAGTAACCAACCAACAAAAACAATCCATGATTTAATCAAATTACACTTCATGAAACGCATACGCCACGGGACCTACCAAATAATACGACCAGAAGAATACGTCCGCACCATCGTCTCAGAAAACATCAGCCAAGAAAAAATCATGACACATGCCGAAAAACCGTACGCCTACTGCGAAAGCACTGCAGTCACTATGTGGACCGATGGATACTACTGGACTGATTTTACGAAAGGCTTCAGACCAATCCACATACAGGTCGAGAAAAAGGCAGTACCGTACTGGAGAGATTTTTTTAGACACTATGACACAGAGTATATCATACCTGGAGAACATAAAACAATGTTCGGCATCACCTATGTTATTCACCCTGTTGATACAATCATCGTTGAAAAAAAGGATGGAGACCCTGTCATTTCTTTACATGAAACAATACAATTTTGTAAAAAAAATACATTGTTATACAAACCCGCGATGGAGTTTTTAGATAAAAAATATCATCTCGGTTTGTTTTCAGATTATGAGTCGGTGGCAACATGAAAACTGATTTTTCTGCACGGGAAAAAATATGTTTTGATATCCTAGGTCTCCTTGAAAAGAACGAATCTTACGTCGTGATTGGTGGCTATGCCGTATCATCATATGGATTTCCCCGTTTCTCAATTGATTTGGATGTGGTGATACCGGAGACAAACCTATCGTTTTTTCATCAACTCATGTCACAGGAAGGATTTTCGAAAAGCAAAGAAAAATCTGATCTTGCCTATTCTGGTAAATTTGAACGATATGAAAAAGAACTTGTCAGCATCGATCTTCTTATCAATACAGTTGAATCAAGACAGACCGGATATGCCTATCCGTTTTCATATATGTATTCGAATTCCGAGATGCGTCAGGTCAGCGGCTGGGACCCTTCCCATAAAGCACGAGTAAAGGTTGCAACACGAGAGATGTTGATTGCCTTAAAGATACACTCTCTGCGCGATGCTGATAAACGAGATGTCATCATGATGTGTTATCAGATGCCGGATGTGTCAGCTCTTGTCAAACACCTGAGAAACGGACCGAAGAATATACTCCTAGAACACATACGCGAACTCAAATCAGTTCTCGACGACCAACATTTGAAGGATTCGCTGAAAGGTGTATATTCCGTCGATGACCGAGTGTTTGAAAAAACCGTAAAAAATTGTCACCATGCTTTAGAAGAATTACTTTCTCAATTGCACTAATCATACTTACCTGATGCGAATTCTACTCTATCATTTATAAAATGAAGAGCCTTTTTACACACCTTCGAGAAGCATCCCTTCAGCATTGTTTTTTAGTTTATATCCTTTGTAACACGACGTAATTCTCAGGCAGAATCTCGCAAGAATTTTTCAGCAGAACTGAATCGGTATATCGTTGTTCCAGTTTCTGAATATCTGTCTGTTCAATCTGTGTATACCCCTGTATCCCCTGAATAAATTCCTCAGTACAAAACGTATAGTGTGTTTCTTTATGACCAAATCGTTGAGCACAAAATTTTTTAAACCTGAGAAACACCGGATTTTCGGCAGTCGTAGGATCCCAATAATCAAACGCAAGCACCGATCCAGGTCTCTGGATGGCTACACACATCTCAAAGAGCCTGTGAAGAACCGCTTCATCCAGATAATACGTGATTCCCTCTAAAAGAAGAAACGATGGTGCATCTGCAAGAACAGAAACAAGCTTCGTCTGCAGCCGTTTCCGATCTCCTGCACTGCACAGGTCAGCAGTGATGAACTCTACTGTTCTTTTCGGCATCCTTCCGTTTTTCATCCATGTTTTGATCTTTTTTCGTTTGAAGTCGATCACATGTCCCAAGTCAACCTCGATTGTGCGACATGGTTCTTCGACAAGAAAAGGGTACGAAGTAAAACCAGCACCGATGTTCACAAACACAGGATTCTTTGCATAACGAACAAAAAAACGAAGCGTGTCAAGGAAAAACCGGTTCCTCAAACCAAGTTCAATAGCATCGTAAGGATACACCCTTGCAGTAAAATCTTCCCATAACTCGCGAGTAGCTTTGGATACCCATAACTGCGCAAACTGATCTTGGCTGATATCTACCCGTCGTGCCCTCGATTCATTCACAAGAAAAGCAGATTCGGAAAGTGTTCGTTGAATACCCATAAGGTCTCAGCAAAAAAAGCAAACACCACATCATTATTTAAGCGCATCTTGGAAAAGGGGCTCTAATCACAAACTCAGTCCAACCGGAAAAATCTCTCATGATTCTTTGATGAGAAATCAGGTGGGATCTTCTAATCATTGAGAATAACGAACCTACGATTATCACCGATCTCATCAGGATTATCTGTTCGCTTTCCCCCTGGACTAGGCTACCCTTTTCATCTCATGACTTCTTTTTACTGTCCGTCGTGATTTTTTTCCATAATGCTTCTAAAACGATACGTGAGAAAACCTCTCCATCAAGGAACCTGTGCTCTTTTTTGTTCCCTAAACTTTTCACTAGAGATTCTCGCTTTGAATTCCCATAAAAATATTTTTTTCTGATGGTCATCCCAAGGTTAAAATATTGGGAAATACGAAATTCATCAGCGGTCATTTTCCTAGCAGAATCCTGTAAAACAGACGGACATGTTTTGAGAATGTCGTCAACTATCTCGTCCACTGTCGAATAACCAACTTTCTTCATTTTTCTATCCCGTCGTATTACAACATCAAAATAATTACTT
>DATMWV010000044.1:0-3115 GCA_035562195.1 Thermoplasmatota archaeon | reverse complement strand
ATAATGTATTTATAGGAGATAGATGTTATTAAAATTAGAACGGGGGAAAGCATACGGATACCAAGATGAAGATAGTAATCAAGGTTGAAGCATTCTTTATCATAATTGCCCTCCTTATCTCTTCAGTTGCAATCTCCTATCCACAGACCAAGAAAATGTATTCTGTCATGACCGCGAAAACATTTCCTCACACCGATTCTTCCAGGGTTGAAATTGAATTAAGGTACTACTTGGAAGAAAACCTTGATCAAGCGATAGGCATCCCAGCAGGTCCACCCCCCATTATCTGGCAAACTGCTATTCGATTGACACAGGATGAGCTGGCAGCTTATTCAGATTGGATTATGACAAGGGTGAATGTCGCTTTTTACGGAGAGTCAGGTCAATCTGAGATAGATGTACGGATCTATATTTATGAGAAGGGCTCAACATCAACAAAACCAGGCCCGATTATTGTGAATGACACTACCGCTCATTTAGACACCACTGGAGTCACCACCATCCCATTAGTCACTCCAGTGAACCTTGCAGGTTATGAGGAACTCTGGGTTGCTGTCGAATGGACACAGTCTGAACCGGGCCCAGGTTTGTATTATGCATGGATCGACACCTTATCTGGTCCACATGTCCCTGATAAGAGTGATTTTGTAAAAACAGGAATTTACTGGAACCAGTTACATATTATTCTGCCTGAGGTTGATGGCCGATGGGGGATTGGAGCTATTGTCGAAGGAACCGGACTTGCTGAATTGTCCATTGGAAACATAAAAGGACCAAAGGGAGTCACCGCTGATATCTCAAACATTGGGGAGAACCCTGCGAATAATGTAGAATGGTCGATAACCGCAAAAGGCGGCATACTGAAACGAGTCGACGCATGTGCAACTGGGACAACCACCACTCTTGAGGCTGGCGTAGTACTTCCAATAGCTCTTGAATCATTCATGGGATTTGGGAAGATCAACATCGTCATCACCGCAACAGCACAAAACGCATTAGAGGTTTCAACGATAAAATCCGCAATCTTACTTGGTCCTTTTGTTGTTATAAAAAGATAGAAAAATATTTTGAGGTAAGGGATGAAAAGAAAATGGTTAACGATTGGAATCATTCTCTTGTTCGTTGGAACCATTAATATTCCTGCGACAGCCTTGGTCTCACCTCGTTCAGGAACGCTTTTTTCACCGAAAACGAAGACAATGGTTCCTGATATTGCTTCTTCCCAGGGTGAAGTGGAATTAAAATATTATAAAGAAGATTGTTTGGATATAATCTTGGGATTTGAACGACATACTTGGAAAACCGCAATTCGACTGACTCAAGATGAGATGGCAATCTATTCAGATTGGACATTGACGAAAGTTAATGTCGCTTTTAGTGCAGATAATGGTTGCTCTGTCGCAGACATTAGGATTTTTATTTACGGTAAAGGGGATAATACACATCCTGGGAACCTTATCACTTGTGATACGGTATATTCAATGAATACAACTGGGATTACCACGGTGCCTCTTGTCACATCAATCGATCTCTCTGGTTACGAGGAACTCTGGGTTGCAGTGGAATGGATACCGATCATTACAGAAGGTGTTGGTATATATTATGTCTGGATGGACACAGTATCTGGACCGCATGTTCCTGATAAAAGTGATTTTTACTACTTGAACGGCAACTGGTCCCAGGTACACGATGATGCCCCGTGGTTTGATGGACGCTGGGGAATTGGTGCCATCGTCGAAGGGCCTGGACCGACAGAGGTAACAATTGGGGATATCAAAGGACCCCTCGGGATAACTACGGATTTGACAAACATCGGTGTCAGAGATGCAATAAATGTATCTTGGTCCATATCGGTTACCGGTGGTCTGCTTCATAAAATACATGTTCTCGAATCAGGATTGTTATCGGAAATAGATGCTAGCTGCTCAGCAGAAATCACCGTTAAGACATTCTTTGGTTTTGGCATGATTCAGATAAAAGTTTCCGCTGAAGCGGAAAATGCTCCTACAATTCAAATAACAAAAACCGCATTGCTTCTCGGCCCCTTTGTTGTTGGAATTAGATAATTCCAAAAGGATGGAAAACGATGAAAAGGAATTTGTTGGCAATTGGAATCATTCTTTTGTTCGTTGGTGTGACCATAGCACCAACTATCAACTTCAACACCGTGAAAGCATCCACTGATGATGACCTTGTGGAAGTCACCACCCAAGCCTGTGGCATCCAGGGATATGGGGATACCACGGTGAAACTCACCAGAGAACAATACCAAGACCTGGAGCAGTATCTGGTTGATTTCAGGGAAAGATTGAACCAGACAACAACCAGGGAAGAAGCAGTCTCTATCTTCAAGGATGCGGTGGTGGAATTGGACAAGTATGGATTGTTGCCAAAGGGGATGAGTGTTAAACGAGTTCAGAATATTGTGATTAGGAATTTTCAGAATGAACGATTGATACAATCTATAAAAAAGAAATGTTGTGACCGGCAACTTTCTGGAAGTAGTAATTTCCTCTGTTTAGTTGCAGGGTATGCGACGAACATGCGAGGATTCGGACCATTATTTACTTTTATAGATTCACATGGGTTTATTCTTTATTTCTTGTTATATCGATTATTTGATCCTATAGCGGTAGGGATATCGTTGTTTCTAACGCTTTTTTCATCTGAACGTGATAGCAAATTTCCGTTGTATTTGTATGGGCATCTATGTTTTGGTTCGTATGAGGTTCATGAACATGGAGGAGATATACTCGTACCATCAGAGGGATGGATTACTTCGTATGGTATAGTTGGTGAAAGAAACAGTTCTGGAGTATTATACGGACAGATTCATCCGATTCTTGGTTGGTATAGCGTAATATCATCGGATTGTATCTACTATTATCAGGGTATCAGAGGTTTTACTGGCTTGAAAATCTATCAATCCAATAGCTATTTTTATTTAGGTTCATGTCTTGAAGTAAATGTTAACTCAACAATTCCAGATATTCCAATTAATAGTTGAAAAGACACCATCTGAAATTGTCGATGATGCCTGAGGAATAGTTACCAGACACCACAGACCCTTATAACTGATCTCATTATAATAGCATTTTAAAAATCTGTATATATC
>DATMWV010000043.1:0-2527 GCA_035562195.1 Thermoplasmatota archaeon | reverse complement strand
ACATACTTCATTTGTTCACCAAACCAATGATTTCAATGTGTATATAAAGAGTTAGTCGCAAGATAGAATCTTTTACAGGTTGAAAAAAAAGTCGCAGATATATTTTTAAAGGATGAATCTTATAATAATACAGTAAGGTGTACAAAATCTTGAGCAGAACACAAGTATTACAGAAATATATGACCCTAGGAGCCATTCTCCTCTTCATAGGAACCTGCGTTATTCCATCCACTGCATACGATATGGAGAAGCTATCGATGCCGACCTCGGGAGGGACTTGGTTATATGTTGGTGGAAGTGGTCTAGAAAACTATACGCGGATTCAGGATGCAATAGACAATGCCAGCGAAGGAGACACCGTCTACGTGTATAGCGGATGGTATAATGAAAGTATTGATATTAAAAAATCAATTGTTGTCTGCGGTGAAGATAGAAACACAACGTTCATCGTAGGTGAAAACCAATCAGAGATAGTCCATATCGATGAGACGAGCGCTGATTTCAAGAGATTTACCGTTGAAAGCCGTTATAATGAGTTTATTAATGGGATCTATATAAGTGACTGTTGGTCTGTCAACATCAGTGAGAATGATGTGAAAAACTGTGAATACGGTATTCTCATAACGTCTTCTGAGTCGCTCATTATTTCGAATAATACCATACTGGATTGTTCATCTGGTATCGTCAATGTTATCACAGGAAACGTCACCATCACCCAGAACAGAATCGATGGGAATGGAAAAGGATCTGGTATTGAGATTCAAGCAGCAATGTTTAAAAATTATATCATACGGAACAGCATCACAAATAATACGGTAGGGATTAATCTTCTGTTCACATTATTTACCGTTGTCCAGGAGAACAATTTGCTTGAAAACCAACTGCCAGCCTATTTTACCAGCTCATTTTTTTCAAAATGGCAACAGAACTACTGGAACAAGACTCGCATCTTACCAAAAATAATCCCAGGACAGTTCGGCGGTATGATTATCCATAAAAGGATCCCGTTCGTTAATTTTGACTGGAAACCCGCACGGGAACCATATGATATCAGAGGATGAAGAAAACCGATACAACTCACGTCTCCACCCCTTGTTTTGTCATGAAAAATACAAAATTTCAAAAAACTGTAAGAAATCCTTTTTTTATATACTCAATTCCCAGGCGGATAACAAAGCGGTTTCCTTCTCATTTTCTGCTGTAATATCTCCTATACTACCGAAGAAAATTTTTAACCCTTTTTTGCCTAATTTTTTGGCAAGAATATTTAAGGAGAATCAGTTACTTTTAACTCCTTCACCGGTGTTCCATCACTCCAGAGGCCCATGAACCGCTGCTCTGAGGTATTCCCAAAACAATATTCCCTGTTTATCCCATAAAAAGCATAATCCGTCAGTGCATCAAACAGTTTCCAGGTTGAATAATAATCCATCGCATCAGTTTTTCCAAACCCTGCTAATGGAATCGTCGGAGTAAGGGGAGCGGAATGATCAGCCCTAAGACCAGGATAACCATATGTATCGGTAACCTGAGTCACAAAGTCCTTATTTTCTAAGGGTATCTTATCTGCTCCATAAAAAATCTGTTTTTCCATCCATTCCTTTACGAGTGGATCATCTTCGCCGTAAATTACTATCATCAGAATTGAACCAGGTATTAAACTAAGATTAGTCAACCAAAACCCTGCTTGTACAGGCATAATTGCTTTTGGGAGAGGTAATCCCTTAGATTCAGCCAAAGCAGCCATATCACAAGTTATACCACCACCCATCGAATGCCCAACAATAGCAAAATGATCAAGTTCAGGTGTAACATGATCTCCTTGTTCTAATTCATTTAGAGCATTTTTTACCGCTGTTATTGCATTGGAATAAAAATGAAAAACTCCGAGTGGTAACCACGTTTGTTGATATCGAGGATACACCACGATATTACCCCGTTTAACTAAATGATTAATCCAATTTTGATACCAAAACGGAAACATTGCTCCATATCCATGATTAAAAACAATTAACGGAGCAGTAGCTGGTTTTGGATCAGTAGGCTCAAAGATCCAATACTGCAGAACACCTACTTCATACCTATGGACGATAACACCGGCATGGGAATAATTTGATCCTCCGGGTCCTGTCAAAGGTTGTTGGGGTGGTGTCGCAGGAGGAATTGGTATAACACCTGATGAAATCTGTCCTGTAAATAAATTGAGGAGAATCAGTAAACAAACAAAGATAATCCATTCCTTTTTCATCGCATTTCCTCCATTATACAATTTTATAACAATCTTCTTCTATTAGAATGTTATTCATTCATTAAATACACATCTACACTTAAGGTAAGGACACATTTGCGTTCGACCGTCATAGATAGATTTCTGCATGGAGCGATATCGTTCGAAGAGACGACGAGAAGACATGTCTCAATAAAACGAATTGAATGCGCATTCCAGTTTTATAGTACAGCAGGCAAGACACTGACACCCCAGAAGTAAAATTAATATATTATATGATAGTTAATAATATTCAAATGG
>DATMWV010000042.1:0-4584 GCA_035562195.1 Thermoplasmatota archaeon | reverse complement strand
ATATATCATTATTTAAATGTATGTTTCTTTCTTTAAAAACACATCATAGGAAAACAAATGTCTGCGAGCGAATTAAATAACAAAAAAAGAGGACGGGAAGTTGTTTCCCCTGAAGTTTCTGTTGTTACTAGTATTCACTATGGTGTTTTGATGAAGAATAAAATTACGGTTGAGTTCTGTGATGTTATGGCTGTGTCTGCAATGACGGTGATGACTGATTTCCCAAAACCAATGATTACCCCTGAGGAGACTGTTACGGAGTCACCTGCGGCGATGGTTGGAATCGTTCCTTTCGTTGTTTTTCCAAGGAGGAGTATGCCTCCAGAGAGATTAATCCACCAGGGGACGTTCGTTGCGGCAGAGGCTCCGTTGTTCTTTAGAACAGCTTTCACCTTGAATAATCCACCAGTAATTGTTTCAATCTGGATTGCAGGATTAATTATGATTGTGTGTGCAGGAGACATTCCACTTTCAACACCATTTTCATCTTTTGCTTTCACGGTAATATCGTAAGACCCAGGAGTGTTCCAAATATACGAACCATTCGCGGGAGTGCCAGAGATAAACGGTCCAAGCCATCCTGAATTATGCCCATCGCCCCAGTTGAACAGATAGTAAATATCATCTCCGTCAGGGTCGGTGGTGACAGCGTTGAAGGTGTATATTTCATTGGTAAGTCCGGAATCTGGACCCGCAAGCACAGGTATGGCGGGAGGATTGCTAAGAGGTTCTCCTTCAGCGAGTTCTGCTAGAGTAGCGAATATCAGTCGCATGTTTTTTACGGCATAGGTCGCGTTGATGTGAGCCATCGTGTCTTGAGACGTATGATAGTAGGGAGTCTCGGTATATTCAAAGTAAAACAACGCGGAATATCCATATTGCCAGAAATACCAATGATCACTACCCCAAGTATCTCCTCCATAAATAAGTGTGAGTTGAATATATTCATTATATTTTGTGTTGATGCTGACCGTATAGGAGTAGAGCCAGTCTGAGGCAGTATCTTCAAACACAATAAGATTACTCCCATCGATTGCGCTGACCGCATAACTAATCATATCACAATTCAACACACCAACGATATTCCATCCTTCAGCAGCTGCCTCCTGAGCGTACACTTCACTCCCTAACATACCTTGTTCTTCTCCGGAGAATGCTACGAACTTGATGGTATGATTGAATTGATATTGGCTCATGATCAACGCTGCAATCAGCACCGCAGCCGTCCCTGAGGTGTCATCATCAGCCCCAGGACCAGCAGAGACAGTATCATAATGAGCACAGATGATATAGATTTCATCGCTTGTTTCATCCGTACCATTCAGTGTCGCTTCTACATTATCTGATATGTACCCTCCATTGCTCCATTGATGGTATCGCACTGCTAAACCCATGTTTTGGAACTGTTCGTACATGTACTCTGCTGCGGCGATACAGGAAGAACTTCCCGTTGGTCGGGGTCCATTTACAGTCAAATTTTCCTCATAACTTAAGAAAATCGATTCGTCAACCTGTTCGATGATGCTGATGACGAGATCATCCATCGTGGCCGCTGTCTTTTCAGGATGTTCACGCATAATCGGTGCATCTTCCATTGTATCTAGTGACGGCATTGGCGCATACGCCGGACCTGGTGGTTGATTCCGTAGCTGCATGATATTCAAATTCTTTGTTGCTCCCGTTTGGATTGAAAGACCAACAACAGGTAACACAGTCACGATCATCAGCATACATATGACAAGACAAATGATTTTGCTCTTCTTCATTTTGTTTACCCCCAACATATGATACCCGCCATAGTATTTAAATTTTCAGAACGGAAGAAATGAGAACCTAGTCTTCCTTCTTAAGAACATATCTCTAGAAACAGAAACATTTTCACGGTTTTAAGACACAATGGTTTTTTGTGCGAATCAAATGATAAAAAAGAAAGAAAAGGTCTGGGTATCATATGCGATGGACCTTAAATTAAATTGATAATAAAATTATTGCCAATCTCTCTTCTTATACTTTGAATTATGTTTCAGTGAGTTGAATTTAACTCTGTAGAATAAGTTCTTTTACTTTTAGATAAACACTATTATTAGTTCGCAATTCGTCATGATATACAGGAAAATTGAAGTGTTGAACATTTGATAATTGTACACTTTTCACCGAAATAAAACCATCAATATCTCCCCAGATAATACTTTTACTTTTATTCCCAGCAATCGTGGAATAATCAACATCAGAATTAATAATATCCTCACCAGATAGTTTTAATGGTTTACCATGATTAAGTATGTTGAGGAAAGAACTATAGGGTCTCATCTGCCACTCTGCTATCCATCTCATGACTATAAAAAAAAGATAGATCAGTGGTAGTATGGGAAATACTGTGAATATCAATCTCCAATTCACACCATGATTCGGAACTCCAAGCATAATAAGTTTACTCACATCATCCCTATAAGAATTATTTCCAAAATCACTACTTTCTATATACGCTCTGGATACCAGTCCACCCATGCTGTGAGCGACAATGACTACTTTGCTAGCATTTTCTTTCGATTTCATAAGATCTATTTCTTCTGCAAGGTTATTTGCATATTCTCTTATGTCCTTGTGCATTCCCTCTGTTATATCGTGGGCATAGTGGCTAATATAGACAATAAAACCGTTTCCAGTATACCGTTCCATACCACCAACCAATGAACTTTCGTTATCCTCTGTTAGTTTGTACGCCATATTATTCCATAAATCATCAGGGCTGAATGGTCCTGTAAATTGCCAGCCATGCACCAAAAGTATAGGTTCAGATGGTGATTTCCATTGAATCTCATTGCTGTTTGTTAAATCAAGAATCGTTTGAAATAATAATTCTTTCTTGTTCACTTCATTGTTTGTTCCTACTAGATTCGATACTTGAACAGTTTGATATCCAACTACATTGGTTAATGAAGCAATTATAAGAAGAATTGCAGCATTGATACTAATCACTATCAGAGATTTCTTATCCACCTTGCTTTCCCCTATTACAATTTTATAACACTGTTCTGCTATAAATACGTTATTTTTTCACTATTAAAATCAAAACAGAGAATAAGGAGACAACTTGAAGATTTCAACTATCAGTTGCAAGATATTTTACCATATTAAGAAAAATTTCACCGGTCACGTTCACATCCTCCGGGTCAAAATACTTTAACACATCTCCTTCGGAATGGTTACGACCATCCCGGTGATGAAGTTTCCATCCACCATCTTTCAGGAGACAAAGAATTTTACAATTCGGGTGGCTCGTTTGAAATGGCGATGGATTGCTTACAATACCTTTTTTCAACCATACATATTTGAGATCCTTTGAACTATTAACACGATCAACATAATCAGCGTTTCGAAGAAACAGAGAGATTTTCGCAAGCAGCCCAAGGTTATTTCCGATGACATTCAACGTTAATTTCTGAGTATCTTGTTTGAATCCCACCTGATTGACATCAATCATCGAGACGATGTTCTCATCTTCATGGGTCGAGGCATACTGTCTGGCTCCCGCATACGACCCGTGTTCCTCCCCAGCAAAACCAATGAATTTCATGGTGTACTTTGGGATGATGTCTTGTTCCTTGAAATATTTCGCAACCGCAAGAACCATCGCCATCCCAATCGCAGAGTCAGCAGTCCCTTGACACCAAGAAGAATCATATAGCGAGTCTACGATAACCGTCTTCGTCGGGTCTGTCCCATTGATCTGCCCAATCACATTACAGCTTCTAACAGACATATTCAAATGCTGCACTAACATAAAATCAACCCGTGTATTCTGAATGTCCTGTAGGATGGTTTGCCCATCGGTGTTATTGATGTAAATAAATGGGATGTGATTCAGATGTTTCAGCAGATTCATATCATGGACATCTTCATTGAAATCATACAGGATGATTCCCTTGCAATAGTTCAGAAGAGGATTCCAGAAGTACGAATAGAATACTGGTATTCCACTCTGTAATTGACGAACAACGTAATAGTTGAAATAAAAATTATCCAAGAACGGGACTGTGTCGAAGGGATTGTCCGGGTAAAACGCTCTATCTTGAACAATAATAACAAATGGTTCCAGCGTCCCTGATAGTTTTTGTCGAAGCATGTATGCCGTTGGGAGCAGCGGAGGATGGATGACTCGTAGGTTCTCATAGTTATAGGTATGATTCAGCTCAAAATTATTCTCTGACGTTTTAACCCATATCGGGGTGATGTACGCATCCACTTTTTTATCATTGATTTTAACAGAGAGCTCAGTGATTTCTAACTCCTGGGTCAAATGAGGGTACATCGTTGTTCCGGTGATAGGTTCTGTGTAGGTATACAGACCCAGGGTGGTCATGTTTTCGTAAATGATTTCTGCTGCCTTCTGTTCCCCTTTTGTCCCATAGGCTCTTCCTTTTGCGATTTCACCATTTGATTCATTGTATTCAGTGAAAATTATATTGCTGAGATTCTCAGTAAGATTATAGATATATTGTACATCTAACTGTTCAAATAGATAGTCATAGTTTTCCTTTGGATTTAATTTTTCTATGTCGGCTAAAATGTCGGGGGTTATAT
>DATMWV010000041.1:0-2647 GCA_035562195.1 Thermoplasmatota archaeon | reverse complement strand
ATATAGATGATACGAACTTAGGGCTTCTTGAAGAGGAGCGGGAAAAGAGGTTAGAAAATCATGGGAAGTTTTAAAAAGAAAGATATGAAGGCTGGTGTTCTTGCAATCATTATTTGTGCGATGTTCATGACCATCGCGTTGAGTGGATGTACCCAACAACAAGAAGAAGAAAAACCTGAAATTAAGAATCCAACGACGATCGTAAGGTATGACATCGGTGATGCGAAAACACTAGACCCAGCAGATTGTTATGATACTGCATCCTCAGAACCAATCTTTTCGATCTATGATACACTCGTTACCTATAAGGGAAATGATACATTAACGTTTTATCCGTGTCTTGCCACAGACTGGACTGTCTCAAATGACTCCTTGACATGGACCTTTAATTTACGCCAAAATGTAAAATTCTCCAATGGGAATGATTTCACCGCAGAGGATGTGAAATATTCTTTAGATCGAGTGTTAACAATGGGAGCACCAGAATCTGGTGTTGACTGGATTTTGGGACAATGTATGGATACGAATAGCACCACAGTAATCGATGACGATACTGTTCAAATAAAACTTACACAATCATATGGTGGGTTTTTGGCTCTCATGCCTTATACGGTCGCCGCGATCGTCGACAAAGACTATGTCGAGGCGAACGGTGGCGTTGTCGCAGGAGAAGAAAACGTCTGGATGAAAGAACATCCGATGGGCACCGGTCCGTATATACTTGACCACTGGACACGGGCAACCGAAATTGTCTTAACGAGAAACCCGACGTATTGGGGCGGCTGGGCAGGAAACCATCCTGAAAGAGTTGTGATAAAATATGCTGATGAAGCAGCGACACGAATTTTAGCCTTGAAAAATGGGGATGCTGATTTCGCCTATATCCCATATGCAAACCTCGAAGATGTCAGCGGTGATAAAAACATTGTTGTCCATCCCTTCGACAGCTATGATGTCGGGCTTCTTGCGATCAACACAAAAGCAAGCAATAATCAATATTTAGCAGATGGTCGAGTACGAAAAGCATTAAGTTATGCATTTGACTACAACACCGCGATTGAAACCGCCTGGAACGGTTATGCAGCCAGATTAGCAGGAGCAATACCAAAGGGGATGCCATATTACGATACACAAAACAATGGTCAACCGTACTATAATTATGACCTGGCGATGGCAGAACAACTCCTTGATGATGCGGGATACGTCAAAGACTATGAGTTAGATGGAACCATGTATCGGTTTAACGGGACTACCTTACGACTGTTCTATAACGCAGGGAACTCAGAACGAGAAACAATGGCGGTCATGTTCCGAGCAGCACTTGATGATATTGGCATTCTTTCATCGATTATCGCAGAAGGATGGCCACAGCTTCTCCATCGGATGTATACGACAGATGACTGGGATACGATGTTTATCGGATGGGGACCAGATTATAATGATCCAGATGATTACATCGCACCGTTCATGGGCTCTGCTGACATCGGTCAAGACACCTATAACACAGGATATATGAACGCAACTGTTGATGCGAAGATTTTAGAGGGAAAATACTCAGCAGATACCGCGGTGCGGGCAGCTGCCTACAAAACCGCATACGACATCTACATCCAAGAACCATCCTTCATTTTCCTCGTACAACGAGCCTACATTCGACCATGGAGAGACTGGGTGCAAAACTATTCATACAACCCAGTACGGGAATGGTACTTCTACGACTACTACAAAGCATACCCATAAAAACCATTCTCTTTCTTTCTTTTTTTTTAAATTATGAAGACATGGGAATTCATAGTCCGAAGACTACTGCTTCTCATTCCAGTCATCATTGGTGTTACCATAATTACGTTCACCGTTTCCCATGTTATCCCTGCTGACCCCGCACGAGCTTTTGCTGGAGGACCAAAAGCGCAACCTGATGTCATCGAACGAATCACCAAAGAACTGCATCTGAATGAACCTATTTGGATTCAATATTTTTATTATTTAAATGATATCGTTCATTTCAATCTTGGAAAATCCTATCTAGAGAGTCGACCGGTGGTTGACAGCCTTGCTCAGTATTTCCCAGCGACATTGGAATTGACGATTTTTTCTATGTTCATAGCAATTCCTCTTGGCATTGTTGGAGGTATTATTTCAGCGGTACGACGGAATAAATTATCAGATCATATCACACGGATCATCGCGATCGTTGGATATTCGTTGCCGATTTTTTGGTTGGCACTCATGCTGCAGTACGTCTTTGCGTATCAGATACCGATTTTACCGTTGGAGGGACGTTTGGCAATCGGAATGAACGCACCATCATCCATTACAGGATTGTATGTGATTGATAGTATTATAACAGGGAATCTCGACACCTTAGCCTCTTCGTTATATCATCTCATCTTGCCAGCGTTTACGTTAGGATTTGCAACACTTGCATTAATTCTTCGTATGACACGGTCCAGTATGCTCGAAGTCATGGGGATGGATTATATTCGTACTGGGCGAGCTAAAGGACTATCGGAGCGAACGGTTATCTATAAACACGCTCTGAGAAACGCTTTGATACCAACAGTGACAGTCACTGGTCTTTCCTTTGGTTCGCTTCTTGGTGGCGCTGTTCTTACGGAAACGATTTTCAATTGGCCAGGGATGGGAC
>DATMWV010000040.1:0-2793 GCA_035562195.1 Thermoplasmatota archaeon | reverse complement strand
GGATCATTGCGACTGTTGTTCTGTTTTTCCTACCTACGAAAGAGCCTGCTTCGAAATATAACGACGTTCCATCTGATGTAATCACTTTTTTTAAGGTCCGTCTGAACGTCTATGTAGGAGTGTATCTGTTTATCTGGATAATGATTTTCATTATCGGATTATTGTCAGATTTTTTGATTCCAACTCTCATTGGTGGTATCATCGCAGCGGTTCCTCTTGTTATATTGATGCTCTTCGAATATAAAACGAACAAAACAAAGGTGTCGTAACCAAATGGCTTTAATTGAGATTAACCAAAATTTTGGGGAACATACGCAACTTCTCGCTCCTTTTATTGCTGTGATTGCTATCGCATGGGTCATTCTTGTCTATTACTCATATAAAAAATATGGGACGAAGCTAACCATTGTGTATTTTTTACCAATCATCATCGCAACCCTCCTTATTGAATCTGCAGGAGTAGCCGGGGGCAGATACTACTATCCAGGATACATTCTATATCTATCGGTCGTCGGGGGCGCTGTTCCAGTAATCATTGTTCTTGCATGGAGCGTCAATCTTTTTTTGTTCATGAATCTCGGTAAATATTTCATCTCGAAAATCTATAAAAAACAGAATTATTTCCAGATTTTTTTCATTTCATTAGCAGCAGGGTTATTTGGTGTCTGCCTCGATTTACTAGAGGATCCTATCGCCCATTATAACAATTGGTGGATCTGGGAAACCTCTCTGAAAGGTATTAAATTTTTTGAAGTGCCTATCCTTAATTTCATTGGTTGGTTCGTCCTGGTTTTTTTTATGTGCTTTGTGACGTTATTGATTGTACGATCACGATTCTCGGAGAACAGAAAAGTTCTTCTCTCAATTTCCTCCCTTGCGGTTACCGGTTCACTGATCTTTATCGTCCATGGCCTTATTGTAAAACTTTTTGAATTCGTTGGAATGGCGTAAAAAAGCGAATTTCTTTTTTTAACCGGAAAACCATTAAAGTAATAAAGGAAATCCCTATTAATGGAAGCCATGGGTTTAGGGACATTGACGATCGCCTGGATACGAATGATTCGTCCTCCGATTTTATTTCTCTGTAGTTTTGGTGCATTGGTAAGTGCATTAAACTGTGCCTTGTTCATGGGTGTGACATTATCCTATTATCAAATCTTCCTGTTGATATTGACTCCTGCATTCCTTTCAACAGGCACCATGTTTCATAACGATATTACTGATTTGGAGTCAGATAAAATTAACCGACCAAAAAAACCTGTTCCCGCGGGAATTCTTAGGAAAAAAACCGTTTATTACACAGGATTAGCCTTGATGATTAGTTCGATTTTCCTTGGATCCCTTGTCAATTATATGGACACAGGCGCTCTTAATTGGGAGTGTGGTCTTCTTACCTTCATTCTGGTCATTATTGGTTTATATTATAATTACTATGGAAAACACCATGGTCTTTTTGGACATATGGCGGTAGCATTCGGTGTTGGCGCAATACCATATTGGGGTGGTCTTGCGATCTTTCCAAATCAACCTCTGCTGATGTTACCACTCGCAGTCGCGATTTTCTTCCAGGAGACCGGTAGAGAAATCATGGTATGCGCAGGTGACTATGTCGGTGATCTTAAAGCAGGTTTTAAGACAACACCAGTACGTCATGGACGAAAACGATCTATGCAGATCGCTTTGTTTTTCTATCTGTTGTTTATCCCTATCTTTCCCTTATCTGCATGGGATTGGGCAGGCATACACATGCCTCAGATCTTTGGAGTTATTTACCTTATCGGCGGGGGCATTCTAGCTGCAGCTCTGCTGCTCACATGGTTTTTTACCTATAACGTTGTCACAAAAACAGATGATGAAAAAAAGATATGGAAATCATTTGAGCGAAACCTAAGAATCGGGACAAGGGTCATGATTATCGTCTTCCAAATTTTTATTTTACTTGAGATCTTTTACTAACCCGAAGGCATATAAATTAGAAAAGCTCAAATAGAGTCACACTTTAACACACCCCCGTGAGTAAGGTTGCTGCGTACGCGAAACTCCTTCGCGTCCCTGGTATCGGTGCTCTTGGAATTATTCCTGTCATTGCTGCGTTAACGATGGGAGTCTCCGATATCTATCCACTTTCTCTTATCTTCATCATTGGTGCTTTTGCTAGTATCTTTGGGTTTCTCATCAACGACTACGTGGATATCGAATTAGACGGGTTTGTTGATGAACTAAAAAAGAAACCTTTAGTGAGCGGAGAGGTCTCGAAAAAGCATGCATTGATCATCGCATTCTATCTTGCTTTCACGACATTCTTTTTTATCGCATTGCTCTGGTACAACCAAGCGATTGATTACTATAAATTCATCGCATTGATTTGTATTATACTAGCAGGCATTCTTGGAACATTCTATGATGTGTATGGGAAACACGTTGTGGGTTCTGATTTTTTTGTCGCAATTTCAGTTTCCTTAATATTCTTGTTCGGTGCATTATCATTTGGCCATCCAACGGTGATCATTTGGATTATTTTTATTCTTACATTTGAAAACATCCTGTATATGAATGTCGTGCAGAACGGGATTAAAGACGCTGATCATGATTATAAACTAGGTGTCAAAAACATCGCTCTGAGCCTGGGAGTCAAGGTTCGAGAAAACAGTATTGTCATCCCTCGTAGTTTCCAAGCATTTGGTATCGGGCTTCGGCTGTTTTCCGCTGTGTTATTTTTTGTTCCCTTCTTCGTATTCGGCTATGACTATTATCTTTGGCAAATAATTCTGCTTATCGCGCTCGTCGTCGCTT
>DATMWV010000039.1:0-5521 GCA_035562195.1 Thermoplasmatota archaeon | reverse complement strand
AAAGAGTATGAACCCCTATCGAGTTCAGAATTCGAATTATCAAAAAAAAAATTATGTTTTTCTAAGGCTACTAACCATGATAAAGAATGGCATGTCGGGGGCGGGATTTGAACCCGCGACCTCCAGATATCTTAGCATTAGCTTCAAAACGAACCTTTGAGCTGAGCTTATGAGTCAGGCGCTCTGGCCAAGCTGAGCCACCCCGACGTGACAGGATGCAGAATAGGCATTGTTTATAAAAACTTTCTTGGTACCACAGCATTATTCATCTAAGGCAAGTTTTTTCTTACCACGTAAAAAAATAACAGGAATTGAATCGTGATTCAATCGTTTCCGTAACTCAGTATCGTTAGTCACAACCACCCCATGCGTTTTTTTCGCTGCTTCAATAACAGCGTCATCTGCGTTCTCCGCAATCGTTTTAACTGTTTGATACCGCTTGGCAAGTATCAATGCTGCAGATGCTTTTCGTTTCCTCGCACTCGCTGTCTGCCTGGAGAGGAGCTCAAGTTCTTTGATTACTTCGGTAGGTACAACAATACAATATCCCTCGAGTAATCGCGAGAGTTCTTTTTCCCAATCAACAGAAAATTCAAAAAACATAAGGATAGCACTACTATCCAAAATCACTGTTTTGTGGATTTTATCTCCCCATACCCAATCAAATGCCATTTCCCCTCAATGCGCCTGCTCACCGCGATACGCTGCCCCTGATCAGCACACACCGGTAATTTCAATTTCACCCGGATCCAATTCGGTCGAAGCTCAATGATGATACCAACCGTAGTCGCTGTCCCGACCGTCAGCATCAATGGCTCATTGGTTTTCAATGGTTCGACGTTTTTCTCATCAATCGTCCCAACAGCACGCTTCAATAAACACATGGAAAGATCAATCATATCAAGCACTGGTGGAAGCTGACCTGGTCTTCCAACGATTTTTCCTGCAAGAGAATCTGATTTCACCATCGTAGGATCAAGCTCTGTTCCGATCGCAATCAATCCACCAGGTAATGCGGTATTGGTCACCGTGCCACCAGTAATAAGCGAATGAGCTGTTGTAAAGATAGGTTCAAGGACATTTTTTCCTTCCACCTCTCGCTTTCTCCCAGGTGCAATCTCGATTTTCTCGCCTTTCTTCAGGGTGCCCTGCAGCAAAGACCCTCCGACGACACCACCTTTCAATTCACTGAGTTTCGTCCCAGGTTTATTGACATCGAAACTCCGGGCGACATACATCAGCGGAGGTTTTTCCGTATCTCTCTTTGGAGTTGGAATATGTTCCTCCATGGTCTTAATCAGCACATCGATGTTGATATCATGATGAGCACTGACCGGGATGATCGGTGCCCCTTCCGCACAGGTTCCCTTGACAAACTTCACGATCTGTTCATAATTCGTAACAGCGTCTTCCTCAGAAACCAGATCGATTTTATTCTGGACAATAATAATCCGTTTCGCACCAATGATCTCTAAAGCCATAAGATGTTCCCGCGTCTGCGGCTGAGGACACACCTCATTTGCAGCAATCACAAGAAGTGCACCATCCATGATGGCAGCCCCGGAAAGCATCGTCGCCATCAACGTCTCATGACCCGGAGCATCAACAAATGAAACAACCCTGAGCAACTCGGTTTTACCTTTGCAATTCGGACAAATCTTCTGCGTCGAATAACACGCAGGGTCATCACAAGTTGAACATTTATAAAACGCGGCATCCGCATATCCAAGGCGAATCGAAATACCTCGCTTCAACTCCTCAGAATGCTCATCAGTCCACTTCCCAGTCAATCGCTGAGTCAGCGTGGTTTTCCCATGGTCAACATGCCCAATCATTCCGATATTGACCTCAGGAGGTTTCGGAAAACTCATTATTGTTCCTCTTTCGTCTCCTTCCCTGCCGGTCCTTCTTTTCCTTCTGTTTTCCCTTCACCTTTTATGATTTCATCAATTGGTTTGGCACCAGGTTTCATGACTTTCATATTCACCTGGACGATCTCTTGATTTATCGTGTTCCCACGGACCGATTTCTTCTTCCGTTTACCTCGCTCCTTTGGTTTAAACCCAAGTCCTTTGCTTAACAGCAAGCGCCTGCGGGTAGACCCAGGAATATCATGTCTCATAGGGAATCCATCTTTATCAGTCCCACCCGTAATCTGAAGTTTATATCCTGGTAGTGAGACGAAGATCCCATCGACTTCATCGTTTATTTTTTTCCCAATCAATGAGTTGGCATGATGACCACTCACGGGGATATTGTATGATTTCCCAGTTTGTATATCGTTGACAACGACTTTGAATTCAACCATGATTCTTTCTCCTTATGATTCTTCTTCTATTGGAGTAACTTTGTAACGTAGTGTTACAAGAAGGGGAATAGTGAGTATTTTATAAATCTTCTCCTTAACAAGAAATCAGATTGTTTTTCTCTAGTCTTATGAAGAGATTTCACCATATTTTTTCCACTCGTAGGCCACTCAAAAAGAATTTAAGGGATAAGTCTATTCCAGTTCGAACTAAAATTCAGGATAAAAACGTGAGAGAATGTACACCTTAGCAAAAATACATGATACGATTCGAGTCCCTCCTGAGCGATTTGGTGAAAATATCAGCGAGGCGATCAATGATATTGTCCAAAAAACGTTTGAAGGGACCATCCGACGGAACCATGGATTAATTGTCGTTGTCGATAATATTACGCCCTTAGGCGACGGTATCGTGATTCATGGTGATGGCGGGATGTACCAGAAAGTAGAATTCGAAGCCCTTACCTTTAACCCACTCTTACAGGAACTTGTCGATGGGATTGTCTGCGAGATTGTCGAGTTTGGGGCATTTTGCCATATCGGCCCGCTTGATGCTTTGCTTCATATGAGTCAGATCATGAATGATTATGTAGATGTTGATGCGGAAAGCGGACGGATTCAGGGAAAAGAAACAAAACGTATCCTGAAAGTCGGAGACCCGCTCCGTGCACGTATCGTCGCGGTAAGTCTCAACGAGTTATCCGCACGGGAAAGCAAAATTGGTCTGACCATGCGACAACCCGCCCTTGGAACCCATGAATGGCTCCTGGAGCCAAAAGACGAAAAACGCTCAGAGAAAAAACGGGAAGATCGCAAGGAAAAACGTGAGGAACGAGGCGAGAAAAAATGAAGAATCTCAACGCCTGTAAAACCTGTCATCTGATAACCGAGAAAGATCGTTGTCCAAATTGTTCTGATCAGACCGTGAGTCGATGGCGCGGATATGTGATTGTTCGTGACCCTGAGCATTCCCAGGTTGCCAAGAAAATGAACATCACAAAACCAGGGAAATATGCCCTGAAGGTCAGTTAACGATGTATGTGTTACCTGATGAGTTGAAAGACACATTGAAAGGGTATATCGGTCAGTTGGTCGATGAACCAGGCCTTCTCAAACTCCTGAAAAAAGAAAAATCCGTTGTCACTGTTGGGGATAAAGTCACCTATACTGTTCTGAAACATGGATTTACTCCCCTTCTCTGCATCGTGGATTTTATCCTGGAGCGGAAACCGTATCCTGCGGAGATGAAAACACTCATCCGGAGGTTCGGACGGGTTCATCTGAAGATACAGAACCCACCAGGAACCATCACCGATGAACTGTGGAATACTATTCAAACCGTTTACAAAAATCCACAGGACGGTCCTGTCTGTATCGAGGTAGACGGTGAAGAGGACCTTGCCTCACTAGCCGCTATTTACCTGGCTCCTGGAGGCGTAACAGTAATATATGGATTGCCGAATAAGGGGGTCGTGGTCGTCAAAGCGACTGAAGCCCACAAACAAAAAGTAAAAGAAGTATTAGATAAAATGTGATGTCCTATGGAAATTGAGATTCAATCAAAAACCGATAACCTCCTGCTTGGTAGAACTGAAGTACGCTTTGTCATTCTTCATGAAGGCGAAGGAACACCCAAACGTGAGTTGGTACGAAGCGAACTTGCTGAGAAGTTGAATGCGAAGAAAGAAACCATCATGGTTGATCATATGAAATCATCGTTTGGTATCAGGAAAACCATCGGGTATGCCAAGATTTACAAGACAATTGAGGATGCGAAAAAAGGTGAAGCAGATCCTATTTTGAAGCGTAACGGTTTAGGTACAAAGAAGAAAGCAAAGAAGGACATAGCAAAAGAAGGCGAAGAAAAGAAAGAAGCACCCAGGGAAAAACCCCGGAGCCCGGAAGCAAAGAAGGAATAAACCATGGAAAAAAGAGAAGTGTTTAAGGTTGAAGGTGATAAGATTGTTCGGCAGCGGAAAAACTGCCCGAAATGTGGAGATGGAGTATTCCTTGCAGACCATAAGGATAGAACAAGCTGTGGAAAATGCGGCTATACTGAGTTTAAAGCAAAAAAACAGGACGAAGAAAAACCAAAAGCATAGCCTGTTGATTGTGCTTCATCAAAAATTTTTTTCAATACGAACTTCTCACAGTTGAGATAGTGTTTTCTCCCATAGTATCAGATTTAGGAAAATATGAAACAACTAAGGGAAAGCAAAACCTATTAATTCTTCTGCGGATTAGCCGATTTGTTCATGGACCTGTAGTGTAGCTTGGATATCACAGAGGCCTCCGGAGCCTCTGACTCGGGTTCAAATCCCGACAGGTCCGTCCCACCATCAATCCCATACTTGAGAAAGCGTATATCTCTGGACATTCCACCGAAACAGCTGATCTCTTTCAAAATGATACTTTCTTTTATATAAAAAGATAAAACGCAGACAATCCAGAATGAAAAGTGGTCCACGTAATTTCAGACCGTTTTGTATGTAGTGTATCATCTGCCAGCGTTGCACCTGCCGGAGGAACCGTCGGATCTGAGCAGAGGAGACGTACTTTGTTTTTTTTATAGGTCCTATTTCAGATGAGAGGACCCCGTTTTTTAATTCAAGGACGTGTTCGTCTTCACAAATTTGAAGGATATCTGTACCTGGCAATGGATACAATACTCCAAAGAAGATTTCATCAGCATTCAGTGTCTGTGCCATCGTGAAGCTTTCCTGCATCATCTCAAGGGTTTCTTGTGGCGCTCCGACCATGAAATACAGCCGGAGTTGCAGATTGTTTTTCTTGATAATAGTAACTGCATTGTCTATCTCTTGATTAGTCATCATTCGATGGTAGATCGTATTTCGAATAAATTCATTTCCAGACTCGATACCCATGCGTACCTGGTAGCACCCTGCATCTTTCAAAGCCTTCATGAGCTCATCAGTGACCAGATTCGCTCGTATATTGACATTCCAGCGAAGCAGTTTGTGAAATCCTTTTTCTTTGAACTGTTTGCAGAATCTCAGGACATAGTCTTTGTTCAAAATAAAGGTGTCATCAAAGAAATAAAAAAATCGGAATCCTTTGTCATAATATTGTTTGATTCGAACATCGATTTCTTCTATGACATGTTCCACGCTCCGGAATCGCACATAGGTTCCTTTGAGAGTCCTCCGTAACGCATGATTATTGCAGTACGAACACGAATACGGGCAGCCTCGCGAC
>DATMWV010000038.1:0-6737 GCA_035562195.1 Thermoplasmatota archaeon | reverse complement strand
TCCTTTAACACCTCTCGCATCTCATCATCAGTAAGAACACTTTTCTTTTCAGGTGCTTTCTTCACTATCAATTTCAGAACCATATCGAGTTTTTGTTGTATGATGTCATTCACAACTGGTTCGATGACATGGTATTCAGGTTCGTCCATATCCATTGTCCGATAGATGTGAATAAAGACGACGCCTTTCGTCGGGTAGATTAAATTAGGATAAGACTCATTTCTCACCTCGCGAGGGACCTTACTATAAAAAACAGGATAATTCATTTTTTGTTTTATGGACTCGAGGTAGTCCTTTAGATGTTGATTTTCAGCGAGCAGCTGTTCAATTTCTTCTTTTTGCATTACATCCATGATTTGTTTCCCTCAGTCCCCTGCGTGTAAATCGTATCGTATACCGATACGGTTCCTTATTTTTTTTTCTCTATATTGAGATAGGTAACCCTTTTTCGCCTTCTCTGTAGAAAGTCCATATGAACTGGACCACCTCATAATAATCAAAGATCTTCTCTTGGACCATTCGCTCAATGATGTGTTTTCTGCGATCGAATTCATCGTAAATTAGCATAGGGTCGGTTAATCCTGCCATTTTTGCGATTCTGGATTCTAAAATATAACTGTTTCTGTTTGCTTTGAACGACTGGGTATCATCCACCGGGTTCCATTCAAACGCTTTACGCGACATGATCCCATCGACTTCTTTGTTATATCCTTCAACCTCATCGACTGAAAGAACCCGTCTGATGCGTTTTCCTTTCCGTTCGACCGCCATCTGAATCAACACCACGTCGAGGTTATCCATAAATGGTTTCGGAATATTAATTGGATGACCGGTGAATCGTTGGATGACCTTCGTCACACTCCCTGCATGAAAGGTCGTAATAACCGGATGACCTGTCTGCATAGCCTGAAAAACGACACGTCCCTCGATTCCTCGCGTTTCACCAGGAATGATATAATCCGGTCTTGATCGAAGACCAGCACGAAGAAGATCCTCAAGCTCAATATGACCCTCCTTTGGGCCTGTGGATTTTGTCAGCAATTGTTGCCATACCGCATGAGGAACCTGGACCTCTGGTGTGTTTTCAACAGAAAAAATTTTTTTATGAGGCGGAATGAAAGGGATGATCGCATTTGCAGTCGTCGTTTTTCCAGAAGCGGTTTCACCGCAGACAAATAAACTCCGACCATATTGAAGGCATAACCATAAGTAAGCAGCAACACCAGCGTCAAATGTCCCCCAATTAATCAACTGGGTAACACTAATAGGTGTTTCACTGAATTTTCTGATTGTCATGGTTGGTCCTTTCAGGCTGACGTCTTTGCTATGGATGATATTCACTCGACTTCCATCGGGCAGTGTTCCATCAGCGATTGGTTGTCCTTCACTCACAGGACTTCCGATTTTTTCACTGAATTCTTGAGAAAAGGTGTTCGCCCAGGCTTTATCGATAAAAATATTTGTCTTAATCATCTCAAAGACCTTATGGATGAGATGAACGTTTTCCCCGGTGATTATATGGATATCTTCCAGATAAGGATCTCGCATGAACGGCTCGAGAGGACCACCGCCGATAATATTCTTTGTGATATCATATTCGATACTTTTTTTTTCTACAGAGGTCAGACGTAGTTTACCACCAGTTACTTTTGTGACACCTGATGAACGTTCGTCAACTATCGTAAGCTTGTCCATCAGAGAACGGATAGCCTCTTTAATTTCTTCATCGGTTTCAACTGACTTCCAGAATGGTGCTTTCTCATAAATCAAATCAAGCATCTGATCTCGTTTTACTTTTTCGTTCTCGCTAAGACTCGGTTCTATCGCATGATATTCCTTTCCCTCCATATCCTTGGTTCGGAAGATATGAATAAATACCGCTCCTTTCGTAGGATAAATGATATTTGGATATTTTTCATCCCTTAGATCCCGAGGAAGTTTGCTATAAAAAACAGGGCGCTCCATTTTATTTCGTATCTCATCAAGGTACATCTGCAGGTGAGGGTTTTCATTGATGATTTTTTCTTCCTCTTTTTTTTCCATCTTCGTCATTCGTCCCCCTCCTTAAAACGCAGCACCGCTTGATTCGATAATAAGACCTACCCCTGGTCGAACGGAGAATCTGGTTATCGGGTCGTATTTATAGCGCGCACCATTGAATTTCTCAAGATACATATTATACACGATGCCGATGCCCGGTGCGGTCTCACGAGACGTCCGAAAATGAATAGTCGTAATCATCCGGAATGTGTTATGGATCTCTTCTGGCCATTCTGTTGGATTGGCGGTGATGAAAATGATTTTTCCACATCCGGTCAATCGATTAAAAAAGCTTGTGAGGTCTGTCAGATTTTCATTGTTTAAGCTATCTTTTAGAAGTGTGGAGATCGAATCAATAAAAATAATCTCAGGGTCAAATAGTTTCCTTCCGGTGATAAGCCCCTCAAGGAATGTCTTCCGCGGGAGGGTTTCAGCAAGGGTTACCTCAGTAGAGATAAACAATAACTTCCCAGCCATGAGAAATTTTCGAACATCATAACCAACTGACGCGGTCTGTCGTAAGAAACTCTTGATAGTAAATTGTGTCGACACATACGAACATGAACAATTATTTTTTAAGAGGCTGTAGCAGAACCGTTGGCAGAAAATGCTTTTACCGGTTCCTTCTTTTCCTTCGATAAATATCAAGGATCCGTTAGGGATTACTTTTCCGAATCGTTCGGCAAATCCATCTTTTTCCCCTTTTCGCTCCAGGATGATGGATTTAACTCCTTCCATAGTTCCTCATACTCTTCTTCTTTTTATTTCATAAAATCAAATTCTCTATCGACTGCTTGTGGTCCTACAACCCGTAATGTATGATCGCCGCTGACAAGGGTTGTGTTGACATAGAGGGTTGTTATTCCTTCAATGGGAATTGATGTATTTTCAAAATAATACTGTGAAACTCCAATAAGATCCCCGTCGATAAAAATCTGAAACGTCTGATTGGTAGTTGTGAGTCGTACACCACCGACATTTTTCAGATAAAAGAGGTAATAGTTTCCTGTAACAGGTATGATATTTGGATCATTGATGATATCAAAGTCCGTGTCGAGTTGTTCTGTGACCCGGTCTCCACGATTGGAAAGACTTGTGGTCACATTCATAGTAACCGCAATAAAAACACCTGATACCATGCCTGCGACAATGACTGAAGCGACGAAGAAGATCACATGCGTCCCGGTTAAGCTAAATCCCATCTTTTTTCCCTCATCCTGTATAGGTATAGTAGTCTGCTATACCGTTATTTGTAATTACTTTTACTCGTTGCGATCCATTACCAGCTATGTTCATGATTTGAAAAAACACGATGTTTTCTGGATACAGGTTCTCACGAGAACAGGTGAATTGATATTCAGACCCGTTTATTAAAATCTGAAAATCTTTTGTAAAAAGCGTGGCACTTCCTGTATTTTTCACAGAGATGTTATAATCGTAATTAGACCCATTTGGTGATTGAAGGACCCTAGTGATGTTTATATCAGATTGGAGTTGGTTCTGATATCTGTCTTTCATATCACCATAGGACTTGTTCATATCCTCGATGGTTGGAAGAAGTTCACTTGTTATGATTTCAACAGCCATGAATAGTGTTAATCCTAAGATAGCAGCAGCTGCTATCAGTGAGAACCCCATCTTTTATACCCTCTAAATGAGTTCTATGGATGTGCATCCATTGAATCAATTAACCGATATGTAATATGATATAATGATAATAAAGTTTCTTCTCCATCTCACTGTTATTTGAGTGGATACCCCTCGAGACTTTTCACTATTTTCTCCATATCCCGCTCTATTTTATTGAGGAACCGGTCATCCAGTTGTACTCCTTTGAGTTTCTGGATGAAAAGTAACGATTGGAGATGATCCTTTGTGGGTAACTGTGGCGGATGGGTACCTGTTTGTGACGGTTCTTCGTTTATGCCCTTTGAATAATTAATCAGATCTAATCGAACATCTTCAGAAATCCACCCGATATCAACATAATATCCTAAGGTATCGGGAAGATTATTTTTTCCGGTTCTATCGACGAGGTATTGTAACCATTTCATGATAACAACAATGCTTTCCGGGTCACTGGGAATCTGTTCTAATGGTTGTAAGTGTTCTTCGAGTAGGTCTGTTGATTGGAAGGTTTTTATATCCTTTGTTTTCACAAGTTTGCCGCTTATCCCTTTCAGTCCGTCGATTGTATTTTCTTCGATTATTTTTATACGTTGGTTCAGTTGATCCATTGCATCGAGTAGCCTTTTCATATCGGTTGTTTGAACCGGGGTACCATTGAATGTTTGTGTTTCCACTTTCTTTGATTGTGCAGGTTGGCTAGGTACAGATGTTGTGTAATTGTATAAGGCATTTTGAATTTTCTCTGTTAATCGATAGAGTTGATTCTTTGTAATTCTGATGTTTTTTTCTTTTAGTTTTTCTGCGATTCGTAGTGCGATTTTTTGAGGGAGTATATTTTGTGCTACCAGAGTTGATAACTCTGCACTCACCTCACTTTCTTCAAGAGGTTTCTCTCCTTGGTTTTGTTCTCCTTCGCTCATTCACCTGCTCCTTACTATGAACAGATTTCCTTTATTTTAAATTTATGAAAAATTCATTAATCATAGTATCTATATTTTGTTCCATTAGGATTGATTCAAATGATTTATTGATGAGGGCATCTAGTTCGTTCTCATTGAGGGTTTCAATGCTTGACGCTGGAATTCCGACCGGCTGTGACACTGAGATGGTCCGAGGGGTCGTACTGGTAACGGATGCCTCCGGTTTTGTATTCTTATCCATGGGTGGTTTTTCCGTTATCGGAGTCGTACTGCTTTTTATGCTGACACCGTTTTTTTCGATGTTGGATTCAAGATCACCAATCCGTGTTTTTACCCCATCGACCTCTTTGATGATATTTTCCAATGCATCGAGTCTCTTCTTTGTGACCTTCGAGAGTCCAACAAAAGGATTCATTTGTTCTGAGACTATTTCGTATAAACTCACAAGGTCATCGAGGTCTTTTGAGAGGTTCTCGACTTTCTGATTGATAGTGGTAAGTTCTTCTTGGTTTTTTTTAATTTGGAAATCAAAATCTTTCATATTTTGAAGTATGTTTCGTCTTTGCTCGAGATCTTCACGTGCCGCATCCGCTGAGGCTCCAGGTGTTTTATCCGTCATGATTTTTATGGAATCTGGGTTGGTTGGTGTCTTGTTCGTAAGAGGTTTTTTTGTGGGATCCTGGGCTGAGGCATCCTCTTTTTTCTGTTCTAAAGGTTTTTCTTGTGTATCGAATTTGATAATTTTTCTTTCGGGTTCTGGTCTTTTGTCCTTTTGTTCGTTTGGTTTAATAAGTGGTGCGGTCTCTGAAGTCTTCTGGGGTGTGATTGATGAATCACTTTGAGAAGATGTAGGCTCATCTTTTCCTAATTTTAATTTTATGTGTACCCCTCCGTATTTTCCGAACCTCTAGTTGAATCCCAACCATATCAACAATAATCGTATATTTATACTTTTATGTCTTTGAGCAGTCAAGTGTTGTTTCTCGGATATTTTTGGTCGGGTATCTTATGGTAAAAATCTAGGTTTGGTCAGGGGTGAAATGGAGCAATTTTTTTCAGAATATTGTATTCTTTTCAGAAAGCTTTTTCGAATCTATCTGATGTCTTTCTTTGGTCAAAACAAAACGTTTTAAAGGAATCAAAAGATAGAGAACAAAAAGAAAGATATAAGATGTATCACAACCTACCGTGGTATTGAAGATGGCGACAATTCCTACTCTTGAAGAGTTAAAACGTTTGGATACCAGTCATGATTTGATACTCAGTCTCACCCCTGGTGAGGAGATTATCCAGTTCAATAAAGAAAGTGAACGATTTACAGGGTATCTACGAGATGAGGTGTTACATAAAAAAATAAGTGAGATATTGATCCCAACTGATTCGACCAAGCAATGGAAAGACCTTTTTTCCTCGATTCAGCAGGATATGTGGATTGATAATTTTGTGCTTCCTTTAAAAACTAAGGAAAATCAGATACATATGATTACTTGGACTGGTTTTCTTGTGAAGGATGAGCATGGTTTGGTTAAGGATATCTGCATCTTTGGAAAACCGTTAAAAACAGAGCAAAGAGAACAACGACAAGAACTATCCTCTGAACCTGTGCTACAACAAACAGAACCAGTTTTTCAACAAAAAGAATCTGAGACGCAACCTGAGATGCAACCCGAGATGCAGCCTGAGACGCAACCTAAGATGCAACCCGAGATGCAGCCTGAGACGCAACCCGAGATGCAACCTGAGAACCAGATAAATTTGTCTACAACCATATCTCTAGATGCACCTCAAACTAGACCTAAAGCTGTACCGCAACATCAGAAAAGAGAAGTTCCGATGAAGCATGGGGTAAAAAAAATAATCTTTGCTCGTGAAAAAAATAGGACTGAAGAACAAACTCACCCTGTAGCGTCAGAGAAACCGACTCCTCCTGTTGAGCGAGAAAAGTCTACGACATCATCAGAAATCATTGCGAAACAGCGTGACGCAACATCACAAAAGCTGGATTTAATACTTCAGTCACTTTCAGACCTTTCACAAAAATATGAGACCGTAGTAAATCGTATCACAGAACTTGAAATGAAAGACGAATCTGGGGAAAAAAACCACATAGCCCTGGAGACTTCCCAACAGCCTCACACGGAAGAGCAC
>DATMWV010000037.1:0-3986 GCA_035562195.1 Thermoplasmatota archaeon | reverse complement strand
CGATCAGCGACCCAGAACTAAATATTCAAAACCCAAATGGAAACCATAATGATGCAGCAAACGTCTCCCATGATATCTATACTGTTGGGTATGGTTCTCCGGTTCTATCGCTTCCTTATCAATGGTGGTTACAGAACTATTCGTCTGTGTATGATTACGCGATTGTTGAGCAAGCAGTGATTGTCTGTCCGCGTGCTTATAATTACCCACCAGCATTCGGAACGCCTGCCCCTGCGAACAGCTCTACCAATAACCCTCTAAGCTTAACCTGGAGCATCCCGATCAATGACCCAGAAGGCAATCCGTTCTCATGGACGATCCAATGCAGCAACGGGCAAACTAATAGTGGGACAGGTGCGACCAATGGAACAAAAACCCTTGTCCTCTCAGGTCTTTCATATGCAACGACGTACAAAGTCTGGGTGAACGCAACCGATCCACCCAGCGGTAGTGGAATCTACAACCGAAAATGGTATACATTTACGACAAAGACAAGTCTCCCACCAGTCTTTGGAACACCCTCTCCATCAAATGGCTCTAGTAATAATCCTCTCAGCTTAAGTTGGAGTATTCCGATCAATGACCCTGACGGGGATACGTTTTCGTGGACGATCCAATGCAGCAACGGACAGACCAACAGCGGCTCTGGTGCGACGAATGGAACAAAAACCCTTTCACTATCTGGTCTGGCGTATTCGAGTACATACAAAGTCTGGGTGAATGCGACAGATCCAAGCGGTAGTGGTTTGTATACTAGAAGATGGTACACATTCTCTACCTTAGTCAATCTGCCACCTGTTTTTGGAACAGCGAACCCATCCAACGGCTCCACCAACAACCCTCTCAGCTTCAGCTGGAGCATCCCTATCAATGATCCGGAAGGCAATCCGTTCTCATGGACGATTCAATGTAGCAACGGACAATCCAATAGTGGGACAGGTGCGACCAATGGAACAAAATCTCTCGCGCTCTCAAGTCTTGCGTATTTGACAACCTATAAGATCTGGGTGAACGCGACCGATCCAACAGGCAGTGGTCTGTACACCAGGAAATGGTTTACGTTCTCCACACAACAGCAACCAAACTCCCCACCGAACAAACCAAATAAACCCACGGGACCTGCTTCAGGGAAACCCGGTACAGTATACACCTATTCGACGAGTACCACAGATCCAAACGGCGACCAGGTGTACTACCTATGGGACTGGGGTGATGGATCCCAGAGCAATTGGCTTGGACCTTACAATTCTGGTGTTACGATCAGCACAACCCATACGTGGGGTAAAGGCTCTTATAGCATCAAAGTCAAAGCAAAGGATTCAAATGGTGCTGAGAGTAACTGGTCAGATCCGTTTACCATCACCATGCCAAAAAACAGTGCGTTTAACCCCTTTTACTCGTTTTTACAGATAATGAAACAGTTCTTCGACCAGTTTCCCTATGCATTCCCGCTGTTACGATCTCTGTTAGGATGGTAGTCCACCATCCTCTTTTTCCTCTTTTTTGAGTAAAAGGACTTGATACCTATCAAAAATCTAATCAGTCAATTTCTCCCTTGAAAAGAGATACTCTGCTTAGAGAATGACCTTATCTATGATTATCTGTTTCTTGTTCAATTTCTATAATAAAAATAGAGGAATCGATATCCAGGATGTCTGATTATTCACAAAAACAATATATATAGGAAGCACATTAGCTATATATAAGGGGAATAATTTATGAAGAAATTAACTCCACTATGTATCATAGTTGTAGTAGTCCTCGGTGGACTTGGAGCTGTTGCACAACCTACCACAGGAAATTCATTAGAAAAATTTACTGTGCGATTTTCAGAACCAACCATACAAAACGAAGATACTTTTGTCTCAATCGCTTTACGTGAAGCTAACTCGTTTTTAATGGAACAAGACAAACCATTGCTTCCAAGCTATTCAAAAGTGTATACGTTCCCGCTTGGGACAACAATTCAAAGCGTCACTGTCACACCCCAGAACATTCAGACACAAACACTCTTAAAAGATATTGAACCAACACCTCAATATGCCATTATCGGACAAACCATCCCTGCTAAAAGGGAAGCACCCATAAATTACGGAGTAGATATCTATCCATCAAGTTGGTTTGGATACAGAGTAGGATCTGGTCTATATGATGGAGAATTAAGTATTATCGTAACTGTTGATGTGTATCCGATTCACTATCATCCATTAGAAAAAATAATCGAATCAGCACAACAAGTGGACATTAATATTCAATATACCACAACCACTCCGCAGACGTCACCTCTTGATAATTATCAGTTCGTCGTGATCGGCCCAGCAGGATATAGTGCACAAATTAGTCCTTTAATTACTCATAAGATCGGTCGAGGGATCACCTCAAAATTTGTTAGCTTAACTGAAATTTATGATGGAACTTATTTCCCAGTAACAGGACGAGATAACCAAGAGAAAATAAAATATTTCATTAAAAACGCTATTGAATCCTGGCTTACTGGTAACATTCTCTTAGTTGGTGCTGCTGGAAGTGGAAGTACACAGCTTCCTGTTCGGGATACTCATATCTTTATTGACGGGGATGAGCCTGACAATGAGATATTTTCCAGTGACCTTTACTACGCAGATATCTATGACGGAACCGGGGGATTCAGTAGTTGGGACACCAATGCGAATAATATTTTTGGAGAATACGACTGGTCAGGTCAGACTGATACTGTTGACCTTCATCCAGATGTGTATCTTGCACGATTACCTGCAACCAGCGGCAGTCAAGTGACTGCTTGTGTGAACAAATTTAAAACCTATGAAAACACACCTGGTTACCAGCAGACCTGGTTTACAAATCTTGTCGTAATTGGTGGTGATTCATTCCCTGACAATAATAAGGTTGATGAAGGAGAATTTGCAAATCAAAAAGTCATTGATCTTATGACGGGTTTTGTCGCTGATAAACTCTGGGTGACCAATGGGAAATTAACCGGTTGGGCTCCTACGGGTGTTGCCAATATAAAAAGTGCTATCAATGCAGGATGCGGTTTTGTTGACTTTTCCGGTCATGGAAACACGAATATATGGGCTACTCATCCCCATGATGATTTTGGAACATGGGTACCGACTCCTGCAATGGGGATTAAAAGTTCTGATATTCAAACATTATCGAACGGTAATAAATTACCAATCGTAAGTGTGGAAGCATGTTCCACTGCTAAATTCGCCTCAGACACAAATTGTTTCAATTGGGCGTTTCTCTATAACTCAAATGGTGGGGCGATTGGAGACTTTGGATGCACAGGGCTTGGTTACAGCTACGTCGGATCTGGTGTTACACAAGGATTAGTCGGTAAACTTGGCTTAGATACCTACAGGGCATACAAACTTGATCAATCGGAAACCTTCGGGGAACTTTGGGAAAATACATTAAACCGAAATATCAATTCAGGGATGGATGCCACCGATTATAAATCAGTAGAAGAATGGCAAGCCTTTGGTGACCCAACATTAGCGATTGGGGAAAATTCACAGCCACCAGCAAAACCACAGGCACCTAGCGGTCCAGCATCAGGCAAGATTAACACGGAATATACCTATACATCTTCGACGACCGATCCTGAAAGCGATCAGGTCTCCTACATGTTCGACTGGGGAGATGGTTCGTTTAGCAGCTGGGTTGGACCATTGAACAGTGGAGCGACTGCTTCTGCGAAAAAAACCTATACTGTGGAAGGCTCGTATCAGATAAAGGTCGTCGCGAAGGATTCCCATGGGAAACTCAGCATATGGTCCGATCCGTTTTCTATTAGCATGCCATATACCTATGAACAACCGTTGATGCATTTCTTGGAACGGTTGTTCGAACAGTTCCCGCACGCGTTCCCGCTGCTCCGCCTGCTCCTGGGATATTAACCATCCCTCTTTTTCTCTTTTTTTTCTTTATTTATAAGATAATTGATAGACATTCTATTTACTGAGAATTCCTGATTTATCATC
>DATMWV010000036.1:0-5980 GCA_035562195.1 Thermoplasmatota archaeon | reverse complement strand
ACAACGAGTGATTTTGGATGTATTTTTTTACGATTCAGATAGAGAAGAGCGATGTTGGGAGCGATAACAAAAATGCAGAGAAGTTGAAGATATAAGTACATGGGAAAAAGAATAATTAGATGTTATAAAAACCCACCTATGAAAAGAGTAGTCTAACAAATTAATCCGGGGGGTTTTATCGGAGATTGAAACTTATAAAAATCTAAAAGAGCAATTGTTAATAGAGAGAGATACAATTGGTGATGAGAGATATTTTTTCCGTTTCAACCTTTCCACCCATCAGTAATTCTACTTCCCAAGTGTTGCATTCAAGAAAAAGAAATATCTCGATAATTAACTAATGAACGAATCTTAAAATCAACCAGAACGCACATGCATTTCAATCAGATGACACAACGATAGGATTAATACTCCAGAACCATATCAACAATACGTTTGTGAAGACCTATGGAAGCGATAGTAAAACAAATACAAGGATGCTCCTTCATCGGAAAAGCAGACAGCAATCATTGGGTATCAATTGACACGAAGAAAGAAGTGTCAGGGTCTGATGCCGCGACACATCCCATGGAGTTTGTGCTTCTCGCATTAGGGAGTTGTACTGGCTGTGACGTTTTATCAATTCTACAAAAGAAGAAAGTATCATTGCAAGATTTTGAGATCCATATCGACGCACAACGTGCTGAGGAACACCCACGGGTGTTTACGAACATTCATCTTGAGTTCGTCTTTGTTGGCACAGACTTAAATCCGATACACCTCGAACGCGCCATTGAACTTTCACAGCAGAAATACTGTCCAGTCTCAGCGATGTTAAGACCATCGGTACCCATCACCACATCCTATCGAATTATCCAAAAAAAACAACAAAATCAGTAATGATAACTTCCTGGTTGATACAATGGAAATGAGCAGGGTCACACGGACACGAAAGGAAGCAAAAACATTTTACAATAAAATAAGTCCTTGGTACACTTTTCTAGCGGGAGCATCTGAACGGAAATGTTGGGAGGTATGTCTACAAAAACTTCATATTCAAGAAGGTGAACAGGTCCTTGAGATTGGATTCGGAACAGGAGATTGCCTTCTAAAAATAGCTGAACCGGTTGGTGAATCTGGGAGGGTCTATGGAATTGATATCTCGGAAGGGATGTGTGAAATAACACAACAGAAAGTGAACCAAGCAGGACTGAACAAGCGAATATATCTCCGATGCGATGATGCGATACCACTTCCATACGATACGAATATGTTTGACGCGGTGATTATGAATTTTACCCTTGAACTTTTTGATAATCCAGAAATCCCACTACTGTTAGCCGAATGTCATCGTGTTCTTCGCCCTCACGGCAGAATAGGAGTGGTATCTTTATCAAAAAAACAAGGATCGAACGTGATGACAAAGATGTACGAACAAGCACATCAATGGTTCCCTCAGTTCATCGATTGCCGACCAATTTTCGTTGAAGAGGCAGTTACCAACGCAGGTTTTGAAATGGAAGATGCCAAAGAGTTGACGCTTTGGGGATTGACCGTGGTATCTCTAATTGCAAAAAAAAAAAGAATGATATGAACTAAATCATATGGTCTTCTCTATGTTTTTTTTGCTTTGTTGATCTGATGTTCGATCGCGAGAAACGCATTCCTCATCGCCTGCTGAGGACCGTACCCTTCCTGGGTCGCATAGAAAACACCAGGTTTACCTGAAAGCTTCATTTCACAGACGACTCGGAAAAGCCCTTGTTTGACTTCTTTGTGTTGTTCAAGAGAGACATGAAGATAGCCGACTTGAAGATATTTTTCATAGTTTTTCAGAAATTCTGCACGAAGGAACTGTACTGTTTGTTCTTTATCGAACCCTTCGACTTTGCTGTTGCGGTGATGGAACTGGATAGCGATAGTTTCTTCGTTCGCGGTTCCAGTGAACGGAGCGAGAAGCTCCTTATGGGTGACGATGCCGTGTAGATGATTATCTTTACCGATGAATATTCCAGGCTGCTCGAATTGATGCATCTTGCTATGAACATCCCGGATGGATGTTTCAGGCGACAAAAGTAAGGGTTGTTCATTCATGATAGTCTTTGCCGAGAGATCAAGTTTTTGTCTTTTTTCTGATTCGAAGCCGTCTCGTGCTTCGATGTTGCTATGACTATGGAGGACCTTGTTAATGATCGTGTTGATAGTGATAGCACCGACAACGGTCGAATGATCAACTACGGCTAGATAGGGAGAATGTTCTTGCCGGAACAGATGAAGGACTTTCCCAATTGTTTCCATAGGACTAACGGAAAGAGGTGTGGTGCACATGATGGTTTTCACAGGTTGTGTCCCGATGGTTTGCTCAGTGAGTTTTTTGATGACGTCATCTGCGGTGACCATGCCGAGTAAAGTGTCATTGTGAAGAACCGGAAGGGTATAGATGTTGTTTTCAACCATGGCACAGGCGATTTCCTCAAGAGAGGTCGTTGGAGTGAGTTTAGGAGGATGCGTCATCAGGGTGTGTAATTTTGTTTGGAGGGTAACGTTTGGCTCCATAAGCGTTCGTTTTAGGAGCATTCCCTGATATTTGTTATGATCCGTAATAATGATGGCGTCGGTTTTGTCGAAAAGGTTAATGGCCTGAGAGAAGCTATCGTTCGAATCTTTTTTTATTACTTCTTTTCTGAGAATATCTTGTGCTGTGACCATAAGGTACCACGTATCTTCAGGATAGAGCAATGAGTTATAAATGTTTGTCACAATAAGGAAAAATATCGTCAAGAACATGTTCATTTTGGTTGCTTTCTTTTCTTTATGTTTTTGTCCTGTTTCGGGTTTTTACTGCTTTTTTCTCCTAAAAAACCGGGAAAAAACGAAAGTAATATAAATCAGAATTAACAATTGTTAATTAGGGACGTAAAATATGAGGGAGTGTGGTTTTTTTCCCATCTTTTCCTCTTCGCCTCACCAGCTCGATGCCTTCCCCAATTTTACGTCCACCTTTCCTCCCACCACTACAATAAACTGTCTATGGTCCTAACAATGTTGGTCGTCCTTGATTGGTAAAACCATGCTGTGGCTCATAGGGGTTAAACGCAGGGTCACCGTACAAGACACGCACATAGAATGTTGGAAGCTCAGTATCAATACGTTTTTCCCCACGCAACGCCTCACCAACACTCCAGTTATCCACAATCAAATGATTTTCCAGGACCGTAAGGCCAGACTCTTGACCGGTTTCTCTCGTAGCTCCCACAAAACCATTACATCCAGCATGAAGCATAGCAAGCCCAATGTTCATCTGCGGGGGAAGACCATCGGTACGCCCCATCAAACAAGCTGAGGACAAGAAAATGCTAGGCTTCTCATACACCCAGTCTTTTGCATGGGCGACATCCACTGCTTTCGAATAACTATCCAACCCATAGAGTGAAGCAGGGAACCAAAACCAATCTCCATGACCCAGATACTCAAGGTAATTCGCACCAATGTATACATCAAAGAGCTCGGCGATCTGCCGACTGTTTCGAAAGTCACCATAGACCTTTGAAGTAAACCCGTACTCCCTGATTTCTCTTGCATAAGGGATCTGATGGAAAATCCCACCAGTCTCACTATATCCCTCTCCGAAAACGAAATGGAACCGATGATGCCAATCATCAGGACCGACTGGTTCATCGCAGATGTTTTCATAAAAGAATGTCCGAGCGATTAACACACTCACATCCTGCACATCCCAGCTGATGAGACGCCCAACGGAGAGACTCTGGTTCAGTGTATACGGGTTATCCGATGGCAATCCTCGATCAGGAATATCCTCTTGAGAAGGACCGTAGTAGTACATTGGAATCATCGTGGTATCTGCAAGGAGAGCAAGCCATGTTGATCCATTAAGATACCCTGACAAGAGACCATGAGCATCCAACCGCTCCAATGTGTTCTTCAGCTGCTGGACGGTCCTATTGACTTTCGTATTCGTAAAATGATGCAGAGATTCGTTGTACCAAGGGCCAGCTCCTGATCCCTCAGCAGCAGATGCATAAAAGTCATCGGTAAGCTCCCAGGAGGCATTAGCAATGATGAGTCCTCCATGCACCGCAGCGAGATATGGCGAAAGACTGGAGAGTTTGGGGACAAACGGAAGATGAGGAGAACTGAGAGTTGAGAGTGTCGCAATAATCGTGATATTGGCATCGACACTCGAGAACCCTCGTTGAACGAAAAAACCACCTTTTATACCATTGTAAACTTTTAAATGGAGAGTATAGAACCCTGACGCGTTACAGGAAAGTGTTTCGACATACGTCTTTCCAATGTCGTACCCCATACTATTGGCATAGGCAATAATCTGCCCCTTCGCATCAGTAAGGGTCATGTAAAGAAGAGGAACAACCGGGGAGAACCGTCCGAGAAAAAAACCATGTGTTTGAAAGATTGCACCAGAAATCTGGACACGAGTAATACCATCAGGCACGTAGATCGTATAGTATCGGGTATCATTCCCAACAATATCGAATTCTTTACCTAGGATGATGATTTTTTTATTGACGATATGGTCAGTGAATAAAATGTCAGTTGTGTTGGTAACCGATGGGGGGACAACGTCTGAGGGATTCGTCATAGTCAGATAATTCAGAGAACCAAATTGCTCTTTGATAACCGTCAAAATCGTATCGGTGATCTCTGCCTCAGTTTGAAGGGGAATGACACTCATATTCTCAAGATTAAGTGTCACATCTCCAACGAGATACGCATGGGTTGTTTGAAGCTGTGTGCACACGGTTTGAATCTCCACTTCATTATTATCAAAAATTAGGATCGGTATATTCAGGTAGCTTCCGAGAGGTGCTGCAAGGAGACTGAGTTGATAGGCTTCTGAACCGTCATAAGGAATAATAAGAACAGCTGGAGCGACCGAAAATACAGAGGTCGCCAATATGATAGATACTGCAGCAGGGGACCCAAGAATCTCGAATGTCTGATAGGAAGTCTGTAAATGATCCCCAAGAATCAAAAGACTACGATCTATTGAACCAAGATATTTCTCAAAAAACCTGGTCTGTGAATCTGTTAGATTACCCTCGTGGTGCACAAGCAAAGGAAGAAGTCCTGTCGTATTCGTTTCGTTGTCATACCAACAGGCAACACTCGTGCTAATGAGACTAAAATAGGGATCGCTATCAGAGACAACCACTGCGTCTGTGAGAGAGTTACGTATGGATTGATGAGGATATGATACTGAAGAAATATGATTATGCACTTCAGATCCCATCCCAGGGACGGATAACGAAGAAATCAGAAGAAAAAAACAAAGGTAGACTGCGGTGAATGGTTTCATCATCTATATTTATAAAGAAAAGGATATTAATAATCTTTGTATGGCAGAGAAATCCTCTTCGCCATTGGTTTTATTTTCTTGAGAATTTACTGTTCGATAAAAAAAAAAAGGAAAAGAAACTCCCTTGTTTTTTATTTCTCAATGACTTGTATAAAACTACTAGTTCCTCTAAGTTCTATATGCAACTGTCCATCTTCAGTCATTTCATTGAGGTAAATCCCTTTAAACATAAGCATGCGAAGTTGTGGGACTGTGTTTCCCTGATGTTGCCAGAGGACCTCACCATTTTCCTCAGCATAGATCGTCACGGTTGAGGTTTCATTGAAACGGATAAACCAATACACAACATTCGCACGATCATTATTAAATGGCCGTGTAAAACAAATCTTCCACATACTTGTTCCGATTATTGATGGAAAATCTTTTTGAGTAAGCTTTCCGTCTGCGACGATATAGCAAGAATTAAAACGTTGTATTTCAGTTGGTTTTGGTTGAGTAGCTGATATCACTGGCAGGATTGTTCCAAACAACAGCATACAAATACATAGTCCAATTATTTTCCTTTTCATACGTATCCTCCAGATATTGTAAGGTTTTTAAAAGATTAAGAAACTTCTACTGAGTATTTTGTACAAAAAACCAAAATATTTGGAAAAAATTACT
>DATMWV010000035.1:0-3189 GCA_035562195.1 Thermoplasmatota archaeon | reverse complement strand
TTACACGATCTTCATTATAACAACGATGATATCGCAATCCAACCATCGTACCCACTGACCCGATTCGACGTTGGTTACAAGACTGCGGATGGCGGAAAAGATTCCCTAAAAATCGAAATTGGGTACCTGCGGCGAATACCGGTATTATCTAAGGACATCCTTCTCCCGTTCACCCATCTGAAAACTGGTGATGAGTTCTCAGTTCAGACACCTCAACGAGAAGAACTCTTTGGAAATAAATTCTGCACCTTCCTGTATAGATATGGGACGGAAAACACCGCTAGTTCAAGAGACCTCTTTGACACCTACACTATCTCAAAGATGAAACTCAATACCACCCTGTTTGACATCACCCTGGTTATTGATAGTCTTATGAGAAAAGAGCCACGTCTCTACAATCGCAATCCGGATACCATTATCAAAAATGTCATGATCGATGACCAGTTAAAAAATCTGATACGAAACAGACATGTACCGGCAGACATCAAAGAAAAAACACAAATTTTTATCACTCAACATCTCAACAATTCCAAAGATACATACAAAACCCTCATCGATACCTTCTTTGATCATCACCGATTTGACCCAACTCTTCTAAAACATCACGATCTCTTAAACCAGCATATTACAAAGCATCCAAGTATCCTCTGGAATCTTAAACAACTCGAAGAAAAGAAAAAACGCTAATCAGATCAGAAAAACAGAAAAAAGATGACGTGCTAATTCTTTTATTATCATAGTTTGATAGGTGGCTATAAAAATTGGATCAGTCTGATTTTTTCATCTGTTAAACAACCGTGCTAATCATAACCGTGGTAAATATTTACGCGGGGAGGGAGATTCGAACTCGTATTTGTTAACAAATATGTTAACATCATATCTGTTGCAGGAGTTTTTTTCGATCAATTAAGATTGTAAGTGCAGGGAAAGGGATTTGAACACCATTACCAATATCAACGCTTGAGAAGAGTCCAAATAAATCCTGGGGACAAACGATGAACATTGAAAAAAGCGCCATTCCTGATATAAAGACCTCGGCAATATTTATCGAAAATCTCGTGAAGAAGTTTGAAGATGTAACAGCCGTGGATGACGTCAGCTTACAAATCGAGGAAGGAGAATTGTTTGGGCTGTTAGGACCTAATGGTGCAGGTAAAACAACAATTATTAACATACTTTGTGGCTTGATAAAACCTACAAATGGATCATGTAAGATTGGAGGCTATGACGTTCAAGAAGACATAGTGAAAGTGAAGGATTTAATAGGTGTCTGCCCCCAAGAAACCGCAGTCTATTCTTACTTAAAAGGTTCAGAGAATGTAGATCTCTTCGGGAACCTTTATAGCATGAACAAACAAATAATCGAAGCAAGACGTGCCATGTTGTTTGAAACGATGGGGCTTACTGCTGAAGCGAACAGACAAGTAGGGAAATATAGCGGTGGCATGAAGCGACGCCTTAGCTTAATTATCTCTTTAATTCACGACCCACGGATTGCCTTCTTAGATGAACCTACGGTGGCAATGGATCCACAAACTCGACATGCGGTCTGGGACTTCATAAAAGATTTAAAAAAGAAGGGAAAAACCATCATACTCACCACGCATTATATGGAAGAAGCTGAGGAGTTATGTGACCGAGTAGGTATCATCGATCATGGAAAACTGATTGCATTAGATTCTCCAAAAGAATTGATTTCAAGAAATGGAGTCGAGGATTTAGAAGACGTCTTCATCAAACTTACTGGACGGAAGATTCGGGAGGAGGTATAGATGAAGCTTCAACGAATGGTCGCCTTAACGAAAAAAGAAATGAAAAAAACCATTCGACAACCCGCTGCCCTATTCATGATTTTCCTATTCCCTATCGTCTTTGTCTTTGCTTTTGGCGCCTCCTTCGGTGGTTTAGGAGGTGGACAACCAGTCTATCAAATAGGGGTGGTCAACATGGATCAGATAGCACCATCTCAATCCTCACTACTATTCATTGAGGCACTAAAAGACACGAATATCCTTAGTATCCAGACGTATGCTGATAATCAAACTGCCCAAAATGAACTCTCCCAGGGCAGGATTCAAGCAGTCATGATTATCCCAGCAACTTTTAACCAAAGCCTTGAATCGTACAGAACAGCACCCAATGATCCGAACAAGTGGACAAACACTAGCGTCTCATTATATCTAGACAAAGGGTCAATCATCGCGACCCAAGCAATACCACCGATTATTCAGCAGATTCTCATAGCGTTTATTGGTCAGAGTCAACAAGTGCTTCCAAGTCCAATTAACATCAAAACCACCTCACTAGAAGTAAAACCGACATCAAGCCTCGATTTCCTAGCACCAGGCATGTTCACCTTCGCTTCCATATTCCTCATAATGATCGTTGCAGGGTCCTTCACTGAAGACCGGGAAAATGGGATGCTGAAAAGAATTCGTATCACACCGACGACACCGACTGACTTCATGCTCAGCCAAGTTCTCTCCTACTCGGCCATAGCTCTGATCCAAGCACTTCTTGTGTTCATCATGGTTTATATAATGGGATTTCGACCGAATGTCGAACCCTCTGTGTATGTGTATGCTTTTATACTCGTACTGATATTCTCGCTTTCCAATGTTGGTTTTGGTCTTATCATTGCAACAATCTCAAAATCATCGAGTACAGCAACCGGTCTCTCATTTATTTTTGTGCTTCCACAACTTTTTCTTGGCACCTTCGTCGGTGCATCCCTCTCCTCGGCTGCTCAGATTGCGGGAAAATTCGTACCCAGCTACTACGTCACAGATGCACTAACCTCCCTTTTCCTAAGAGGCGCTACGATAACCAGCCCAGTAGTCCTTCTTGATTTAGCTGCGGTTTCGATATCCTGCGTAGCCATACTTGCGGTTGGCATACTCGTATATGGTAAATATTACAAAATCTGAAGTGTACGATGTCTGTTGGTTTCAACCGTCATATTTTCAAGCTTCATTTACCGAGGTTATAGTTTCATCCATAAAAGGAGAAAAAACTGCATCGAAGCAGGAAGGGAGATTCGGACTCGTATTTGTTAACAAATTTGATAGTACCATATCTGTTGCGGGATTTTTTCTATCAATTAAGATTGAAAGTGCAGGGGAAGGGATTTGTACACGTTTTTACTAGTAAAAAATTAATTTTATAGGGATGTTGTGCTCAAGTCGAGAG
>DATMWV010000034.1:0-2360 GCA_035562195.1 Thermoplasmatota archaeon | reverse complement strand
ACCATGAGATGTGATTTATGACCCAACAAGAAAGCGTTTCAATAAAAAAGGCAATCGACGACCTCTTAGAGACTCATATCTTCAAAGAACTCTCAAAGCAAAACGACCCAGAGTTCACCAGACAACTCGCACTCTGGCTCGTCAGATACATCCTTGTTCTTGCCTCAATGAAACGATCCTTTAACATCAGTTTTGAAGAAACCCTTCTGAATCTACATGGCGATAACTATAGAAAAATCATCGAAGTCACCAATAAAACATTCCAAAACAAACAAGACGAAACAGAAAACGACAACACCTATATCCGATAAAATAAAAAAGAGAGGTAAGAGAGAATCAATCTCCTACCGTACGTATTCTTTCCTAGTACTTCCGAGTCTTCTGCCAGTATTCTTTTAACTCGTGAAGCGCTTGGTCTAACGTAATTGTGTTTTTCGCAGTGGTGATATGATTCGGTTCAATCGGGAATGTCGTGTTATACGGCAGATGCCACGTCTCACAAATGTAAGGGTCAAGCAAGATACCGAGATTGTTGATTGTTCCATTGCTTTCTACCCATGTCGTGAATGTCCCGACTCGGGAGTGGAACTTGTCATACACCGGCATCTCAATTAACTCATCAATCGAGCAGGTGGTCGGACCGCAAGGAACTGTTTTGTTCCAGTATCTGGTCAGATCGTCCATCGTTTTGGTCAACGTAATCGTGTTGCCAACCGTTCTGATATAGTCGTTATAGACCGGTACTAATTTATTCGCACCTCTGAAATAGGTGTTCCGTGCGAAGTCGTTTAACTTTATCCCGAAGAAATGTCCAGGATAATCGTCGTTCCAGCTGTTCCATGTTTTGTCTACCCAACCGACTGCGTTGCCGGTGGCGTCAAAAACTTCTTTTCCAATTAACTCATTAGAGTTCCATATTTTCATGTATTTCCACCTCACTACCTAGTGTTTTTTAATATCTCCTAGTTTTTTTTGATATGTGTTTAATTAATTTAAAGTTTTCTGTCAGAGAATAATTTTTAATGAAAAAAAATCACGAAAAAAGAAAAAAAGAAAAAAAGGAGCCTATGCGACTCCGATGACGAAGAACAAAAGGACCGTCCCCGAAGCAGTCGTCTCAGTCAACCCGACCGCAGCTGTAATACCGGTCTTCCCAAAACCAACGACGATATCTTTGACGGTGACGGATTCTCCCGCTGCAAGACTTGCGATCGTCCCGCTTTTGGTTTTTCCAACAAAAATCAAACTCCCGTCAAGAGTAATCGTCCAGTCAACGTTGGTCAGATCGGTCGTTCCCACGTTCTTAATCGTAGCAGAGACCCCAAATCCACCTTTTATGGTGATTTCCACAGGCAATGCATGCTGTATCGTAAATGTGCTGGATTTCTCAGTCTCCGCATTCCCTGCATTATCGACTGAATAGAAAAGAACCGTATGGGAACCATCCTCCGTCACGACAAAGGGTTCTGAATATTCAGTCCATGCCCCACCGTCAAGTTTGTAAGCTGTGTTGTTCACACCAGACTGAGCATCCGTTGCACTTAAGGTCACCATGACATCACTTGTATAGATATCACCGTCTAATGTTCCTTCCAAGGTGCAGCTTGTGACCGGTGGTATAGTATCTTCAGAGCCACCAGTACCAGTCACTTCGAAATCATCCATAAAGAACGCGTAGACGTCATAGGAAAAGACATGGATTCCGATATAGATGGATTGCCCTGAATACGAAGAGATATCGAGTGTGTACTGCGTCCAGGCGACAGGGACATCATTATTCACTTGCAGAACAGCAAAACTCGTCGGATCAGTATCGGTTGTAGAGACTCCGATTTCGAAATCCTCAAGACCATACTGGTCGTCTAACGAACGAGCCCATAACGACACAGAATCATAAGTCGTCGCACTGAGCTGTGGGGTGAACAACCAATCATCATTGGGTGCCATCGCAGTGACCGTATCCCAGCAGGAGATATATTTCACACCGGTGTGCGCATCAAACGTATTGTCCAGAGGTGGTGTCGTCTGCGTTGGATTAAAGATCATATACGAGCCCGTGTAATATTCATTCGGCCAGTCAACACCCTCCATACCCCAGGTTTGACCGCCTTCCCCATCAAACGTTGTCCATGGTGGGAAATCATCAACGATGAAGTCCTCGTAGGTTTCAAAACTATCTGAGAACACGATGTCCCGATCCATAGTCCCAAAATTGTAGGTAAACTCTTTCCCAGAGATGGTTCTTGTATTTGTAGTCATAGCCGATGCAGGGAGGATCAGTGCAAAGGCGATACAACAGACGATAACTGCCTTTCCGATATTCTTCTTATCTATTTTCATATGTTTATTCCCCTAGATAG
>DATMWV010000033.1:0-2096 GCA_035562195.1 Thermoplasmatota archaeon | reverse complement strand
ATATCCCAATGGTTCTAGTTGTTCTTTGACGGTTTTGGAGCATTCGACGTTTACGATGATGGTCCCTTTCTTTTTTTTCAGACCATATTTCCCGATGATGATCCCTGTGAGATCCGCAGAAAGAATCTGCCCGGTATTATCAACAATCACTGCCCGGTCCCCATCACCATCAAAGGCGACACCAAAATCACAAGAATTCTGCTTTAGGGTCTGGACAAGGGTTGTCAGATTCTTTGGTTTGGGGTCTGACGGGCGTTTCGAGAAGCTGGGGTCAGGGTCACAGTACACCGGGATGACATGGAAGCCTAAGCTTTTGAAGATCTCTGGTGCGGAAAGCGTCATGCTTGCACCACCGCAGTCAAGAGCGACGGTGAGTTTTTTCTTGAATTTGAAGTGAGAAGCAAAGAAGTCTTTATACCCGAGTGTTGCCTCGACAGAAGTCACCTGTCCGATGTGGTCCCATCCAGCCAATACAAAGGAATCCTGGAGAACAAGGTCTCGGATCGTCATAAGGTTCTCTTCAGGGAATCCGACACCATCACCGTAGTAGAACTTAATCCCGTTCCATTCTGGTGGCAAGTGACTAGCAGTGACAAACGCAATCAAATCAGCTTTCAGTTCCCCTCCGGTAAAGAGTGTTTGGCCAAATGACGTCGTCCCGGTATGGTTGATATGAACGCCCGTGGCGGTGACTCCTGCGATAAATGCGTGTGTAAGGCTTTGGCTGGACTGACGGATATCACCACCAACAGTAATCTGTTTTCCCTGCATTGTTTGTTTCACGTAGGTTCCAGCGGCAAGCCCGATTTTATAAAAGATCTCAGGGGAGATATCTTTGTTATATAATCCTCTGATGTCATATGCTCGAAAAATGAGTTTTGAAATAGGTTGTTTCATGACAGAGCACATGAGCTGCCTGTTATAAAAATCTGATTGCTCAAACCCTAGATTTACTCTCCGATCACATTGCCAATCTGTTTGCTTGGGTATCCCTGTGGAATCGGTTGGTTCCACACCACAATATTATCCAGTGCTGTGGCATCCTCAACTCGTTCATTGTCTCCAACTGCAACGTTCTTCAGCACAGCGTCATCACCGATGGTAACATGTTCACCTATCACGCAATGATCTAAGACGACGTTTTCTCCAACTGTGACTTCGTCAAATAACACACTGGATTCAACGGTCGTGTTCTTGCCGACTGACACCCTGTTGCCAACACTGGACTGTCGGAGTATCCCTTGTATAGAACACTGCTCTCCTGTGATGAACGTTTTCTTTTGTTTCTCCAAAAGGAATCTATGGACACTGAGATAGCTGCTGATCCTGCCGACATCAATCCAATGTCCCTGGAATTTATACCCGAAAAAACGCCTGGTGTTCTCGATGATCTGCGGGAAGATTTGCTTCTCCATAGAAACCAGCTTCCCTGGCTCAATGTAATTGAGCACCTGTGGTTCGAGCAGGTATGCCCCTGCATTGATAAGGTCAGAGGGAGCGTCCTCTGCTTTTGGTTTTTCAACGAACTTTGTGATGATCCCATCTTTTCTGATGTCGACGACGCCGAACTCAGAGACATTCTCCACCGGCCATAGTGAAATCGTTGCGACCGCTTTTTTCCGTTCATGAAACCGGAGCATCTCTGCAAGATTCAAGGAGCAGATGATGTCAGCGTTCAGCACAAAAAAAGGACCGACGATGTGCTTATCAGCGAATTTGACAGCCCCACCGGTCCCCAGCGGCTCTGGCTCTTCGTTGACAATGATGGTTTTCCCAAAATCATGTCTGCAGAAATACTCCTCGATTTGTTCCCGTCGGTAGTTGACTGCAAGAATCACAGTATCGACTTTTTTTGGAAGTGTTTTAATCAGATGCGCAATCATCGGTTCGTTTTGGATCGGTAAGAGTGATTTTGCCCGGGTAAAGGTAAATGGTCGAAGTCTGGTGCCAAAGCCTCCTGCAAGGATGATTGCCTCCATATGAGTCCCTTAATGGTATTGTTTGACCCTGAAATAGGTCTTGTGTATTAAATCGTTTCTTTTTCCCACGTGATGAAAAGAAACGAAAAGAATTTATATGATTATATTATTATAATT
>DATMWV010000032.1:0-7181 GCA_035562195.1 Thermoplasmatota archaeon | reverse complement strand
ACTCTGATGTGTACACTGTTGAAATGGCCGAGTTTGTTGATAGTTTTGCCAAACATGCCATGCCAAAACACTTCCGCCATCTCTTCTTCATCGCTGGGGGCGCCCTGGCGATAGAAAACGGAGTCAAAACAGCGTTTGACTGGAAGATACGAAAAAACTTGGACCGAGGAATTGGAAAGAAAGGAAGACAAGTCATCCATTTCAAAGACGCATTTCATGGAAGAACCGGGTACACCCTTTCCATGACTAATACCTATAATATGAACAAAACGAAATATTTCACGAAATTCAACTGGCCACGGATCGACAACCCGATGATTCGATTCCCGCTCACCGACGCAAATCTTAAGGATGTACAGGAACGGGAACGACATGCAGTCGCTCAGATACAGGACGCCGTGGCGCAGAACCCTGATGATATTGCTGCTCTCATCATAGAACCGATCCAGGGTGAAGGCGGGGATAACCACTTCAGGAAAGAATTCTTCCAAAAATTACGACAACTCTGTGATGAGCATGAGATGATGTTCATCGTCGATGAGGTACAAAGCGGTGTCGGACTGACCGGGAGGATGTGGGCGTATCAGCATTTTGATTTCGAACCAGATATCCTTGCGTTCGGAAAAAAGACACAGGTCTGCGGCATCATGGTCAGTGATCGAGTTGATGAAGTAAAAGAAAACGTCTTCGCAGTCCCCAGCAGGTTGAACTCGACCTGGGGTGGGAATCTTATCGACATGGTCCGCTGCCAGAAATACCTTGAGATCATCGAGGAGGAACACCTGGTGAAAAACGCGGAGATCCAGGGAAAACGCTTACTTCAGGGATTGGAAGCAATCGAGAAGAAATACCCACAGAAGATCTCCAATACACGCGGAAAAGGCCTGATGTGCGCCTTTGATTTACCGACCCCGGAGCAGCGAGATACACTTCAGGGAAAACTCTATGCCAATGGTCTTCTCGTTCTGACCTGCGGGTCTGTCACCATCAGATTCCGACCACCATTGAACATCACTTCTGAAGAAATTGACGAGACTTTAGAAATAGTCGAAAAAACAATCAAAGCGTTCTAAAAAGATCAGCGGGATATCTTCCCTGTCATATTGGAGATGATGTCCTGTATTTTTATCCTTTCTTGCTTAGTTGTGTCTCGGTCTCTGACGGTGACTTGGTTGTCGTTCAATGAGTCGTGGTCAACTGTGATGCAAAACGGTGTCCCGATCTCATCCATGCGCGCATACCGACGCCCGATCGTCCCGCTTTCATCATAGAACGTGCTGATGCCTACTTTTCTCAAATCACTATCAATTGATCGTGCAATTTTTATAAGTGCATCATCACCTATCAACGGAAAGATCCCGACTTTGATAGGTGCGACCCGTGGATTTAATTTCAAAATCGTGTATTCCTCCTCCTTTTTCTTACCCTCGACATAGTTATGTTCAAGGAGGAAATACAGGATCCGATCAATCCCATATGATGGTTCAATAACATGAGGGACGAATTTCTCACCACTCTGTTTTTCTTTCAACTCGACAATCTCGTAACAATCCGTTGGGATATCGATGGATTCACCATCGATGGTGACTATGATCTTTTTTACTGTCGCAGCATCCATCTGTTCCAATTGATCCTTGATTTTTCCTGCTTTCCCGCCGAACCGTGGACCAAGGATGTTCATCTTAGGAACTACTTTTTTCATTACTACTTCTCGTGGTTCTTCGAACGCTCGTGATGCGTACATATCCACGCTTGAGGAGACGATATGTGCGTTAAGATCATAGGCGGACCGGTCTGCGATTCCGACACATTCCACCCATCCGAACCGTTCACTAAAGAGTTCTGCATCCCAGCATTCAGCAGCGTAATGTGCAAGCTCGTTTGCCGCATGTTTCCTGAATCGGAACTTTTTCGGGTCTACCCCGGCAGTTAAAAGAAAATCTTGTGTTAGATACATATAGTATGCTAACGCCTGGTTGTTGATGATTTTCTTTTTCACCGCATCGGCGACTGAGACTTTCAGTTCTTTTTCATTATCAAAAAGGAACAATTCTTTTTCTTTGATCGTGTCAAAATACGGATGGGTTTTATTTTTAGGGTCGAAGAACACCTCTGCTTCGGCCATAGAGAACTCTCTCTGACGAAGTGTCCCTTGTCGCGGTGAGATCTCATTCCGATATCCTCTGCCGATCTGGACGACCCCAAACGGTAGTTTCTTCCTGCTATACTGGTAGAGCAGATGGAAATTGGTAAAAATCCCTTGCGCGGTCTCCGGTCGAAGGAACGCTTTTCTTCCTTCGCCGATACCGATGGTCGTCGAAAACATCAGGTTAACCGGATGAGCATCATGTAATTCAGATTTGCATGTCGGACAGATGATATGGTTTTCTTTCACTGCTTGTTCGACAGACGTTCCTTTCTCGATGATATCTTCGACCTTATAGGACCGTTTACAACGAGCACAATCAACAGTAAGATCGGTAAATTCCTCAACATGTCCGGATGCTTTGAGCACCTCATATAAGGTTATTGTCGGTGTACTAATCTCAACGCAATGATCCTGCAAGAGATAGAAACGTCTCCAGAGGTTCTCGACATTGTTTTTCAGTTGAGACCCTAGTGGTCCGTAATCATAGAATCCTGCGATACCCCCATAGATTTCAAATGATGGATAGATAAATCCTCTGCGTTTGGCTACCATCATTATTTTATCGTAGATATCTTGAGGCATCAGCGGAAATCTCCTGCGTTAGAAAAAAGGAATTCATTTGGAGGATTTAAACATGCATGCCATCAGATCGATATCAGTTACCATTCCAAGTAGTCTGTTTTCAGGGCTGACCACAGGGACATGGCTGATCTTGTTTTTTATCATCTTGCGTGCGATCTCAGAAATCGGGTCGTTCTTGTATGCTTTAATGACATTTGTAATCATGATTTCTTTGACAGCGACTGGGGGGAGATCGACTTTTGTTGTCGAGTAATACAGGCGGATCGTGTCCCTGATTCCTTCCCACGTCCAATCATCCTCATCGCCACCCATGCCAAGGTTCGTCTGCGACACACTTTCTTTTATATGACTGAGTTTGAACAGATCACCTTCGCTGACGATACCACCAAGCTCAGCTTCTTTATTGAGGATTGGGAGAGCGGTTTCGCTGGTGACGTTAATGATCTCCATAATGATTGTAATAGGCGTTTCTTGGTACACTGGAACAAGGTTTCTTGTGAAATAATTATCCACGATATCGTCATAAGAATCATCCAGGGCTTTCAGGACGTCAGTGGGGCTGAGAATGCCGACTAGATTCTTTCGTTTGTCGATTACGGGAAGACCATGGATCCGGTTCTCATACAGAATTTTTGCTGCTGTGGATAAGTCATCGTCCTTCATGACCGTGAATGGTTTTGTACTCATGATCAACGCGATCTGTTCCTCATCTGGGTTTTTGAAAATATCAGAACGAGTCAGAACACCAGCGACTTTCTTTGTGTCTTTCTTCAGGATCGGCATCCCGGAGACATTATGTTTCGCAAGAATCTTTAATGCTTCTCGGATGGTACCTGGCACGTATCCTACAATTAAATCTTTTGACATCGCGTTTTCTACTTTCATCATTGTTGTCCCTCTCGTCCCTACCTATTGTGAAGCATATAGTTGTTTTAAAGAGTCTCTCTCTAAAACGATGTATTTTTCTGATAGGTCGCGACCCTGAATGCAGTCATCTAAATTTAAAGCTTTCCTGGGAGTGTACGTGACAGTTGTCAACAATTCTTCAAGTGAGAAGAAACCGGTTTTTTGTAACACTTTTACCTCCTCAAGAACATCAGGGTTGTTAATCATTGCATTATCCGTACCTAGAAGCAGCGTCACACCAGTCTTTTTCATAAGTTCCAGGTTGTGTTTCAGACGAAAAAACAGGTATGCTCTAGGGCAGACGACAATCGGTATGGATGCCTCGTTTACTTTCTCAAGGTCGGCCTTTGTCGCAGCAATCATATGCACTAAGAGATTTGGGCGTAAATCCAACACACGGTCGATATCTTCACGGTCCACTTCACTTGCATGCAGCGCAAACAGTTTTTTCTTTTTTCGGACATGGGCTGCCAGTTTTTCGATTTCAGAAGGCTCCCAATCAGAGATGCTGCTCAGACCGATCCCATCGGAGTTTTCCAAGAGATGGTCAAGCTCCTCTTTCTTATAGGTCATCTGCGAAGGACGTGAGAGGATCACTGAATGAATACTGCAGTGTTTCATCGCTTTTCTTAGCTGATACACTCCAAGTAATCCTCCTTCCCGGAAATCACAAAAACATGAGGTGCCTGCAGTAGACATCTCCACAAGAGACTTTTCTATCCCCTCAAGGATCTCCTGTTCTGATGCTTGCTTTAATAACCGATGTTTCAAACCAACAGGTGGGGCGACGAGGTCTTTGACATTGCGTGGGAGCGAAAGATGTTGAAACCGAATGAATGAATCACCCAGATGGGTATGGGCGTTGACACATGTTGGGATGATGAATCCTTTTGCTATCGGTTTTTTCGGCGGGGCACCTTTTCCTATCTCATCGACTCGTTCATTATCATTCAATCCAAGATGCCCAGTAATTAGACCATCTTTTGTAAGAATCTCACCGTAAATGTAATCCATGTGCACCAATGTAAGAAACAGGAGTTTTTAACTCTTTTTTAACCCAGACAGCAGCTGCTATTGAGAGACAATAGAAATATTTTTGAATACCCCAACTGTTTTCTCTTCCTCTCTTCATTGCTTCGAAGCATACAAAATGTAGAGAACATTACAAGAATGGTGAAGGGAGACGAGATGGTAAAAAATGATGGTAAATGATAGTGAGAGTATCGGATTAGTCGATAAATCAAACATGCTTGGCGGTCTTGCCCGATTCCCGGAGCAAATCAAAGAATCTTTAACGATTGCTGAAGCAGCAGAACGGTTCAGCATCCTGAAAATAGATAATGTGGTGATCGCTGGAATGGGAGCCTCTGCGATTTCTGGGGATATCATGGCAAGCTTGTTCCGGGATAAACTCGATGTCCCCCTGGTAGTCAACCGGGAATATGATCTCCCGAAATGGGTCAACAAAGACACCCTTGTCATCTGCATCAGTTACTCAGGAAACACTGATGAGACCCTTAGCTCTTTTAAAATAGCGTATCAGAAAAAATGCAAGATCATCTGTATCTCCACAGGGGGTAAGCTTCAGGAGTTAGCGGAAAAACGCGAGGTCCCGTTTGTGAAAATACCTTCCGGGATTCAACCGCGCGCAGCAACCGCGTATCTGTTGTTCCCGTCGATTATCTTCCTAAAAAAAATTGGACTGCTGAAAACCACGATTGAAGCGGACATCGAAGAAACCATCTTGGTGACCCAGGATTTTGTCACGATGAATAACAAGACAGTGCCTGAGGAAAACAACCCGGCAAAGCAGATAGCGAAAAAAATCTATAACACGATCCCACAGATCTACGGATGGGGCATCTACACGCCGATCGCGATACGATGGCGTCATCAGCTCAACGAGAACAGCAAGGTGATCGCACGTACAGATATCGCTCCAGAATGCAACCATAATGATATTGTCGGTTGGTCGCAGAACCCTGACATATCAAAACAATTTTCGTGTATCATGATTCGAGATAAAGATGAGGAGTCTCTCGATATGACGACCCGGTTGAATTTCATGCGCGACCTCTTTCAAAACACCGCAAGAACAGTCATAGAGATCCAACCAAAGGGGAAAAGTCAGCTTGCGAAAATGATGTATCTCATGTGCCTTGGTGATTTCACAAGTTGTTATCTTGCTGTGTTACGCGGAATCGATCCAAGCCCGGTTGATATCATCACGGAGCTAAAAAAACGCCTCGCAGAAAAATAAACCTTGCGGGGCATTCTCATTCCGTTCTTCAAAAAACATAAATATGTATTACCGTATCTTCGCATGTAGCACTCAAAGGCTGTTGATGAGGATTCGTGTGTACAAAAAAACTCTCATAAATTTTCTTAATCTATTTCTTCTGATGTTGTTAGTGAATATGCTCTTTTCTCTTACAGTTTGTTCGCAAAACGAACCTGAACTAATTATCGAAATCTATGATTCAAACGACTGGAATGAAAGTACAGGATCTATCGTCTTTGAAGGAAGAAGTTACGACATCACGGTCAGCACGGAAAACGACTCAGTGATACTTGGTGTAAATATCTCCGTTCTTGGAACAACCTATCTTACGAGTCTCTCAGAACCTTATATCACCATAGAAGCTCCATCGTTCGATGAATCCGACTCGTTTCTCATCACCGCAACTAAAGAAGGCTATCAGCCAGGTACAATCGAACTAGCGGTCCTTAAAGGAGAATTAACAATAGAGGCCGATCGTGCTGTTGTTGAAGAAAACACAGAGTTTCAAGTCACCGTGACAGATCAAAACAACGACCCTGTCCAAGACGCTCTTGTCTATGTCACAGAAGATGCTTCTCCATTACATACGAACCAATATGGAAAAGTAATAGCACAAGCCCCAGAAATAGAGATTTTTACCACAACAACGGTCCAAGCATTCAAGAGCGGATATCTGCCAGGTTCAAAAACAATCCGAGTAGAAAATGTAGAAGGATCCTTCTTCAATCTAACTGAATCGAAATTTCTTCAGATTCTCCCAATTTTTCTGGCTGTTCTCGTCGTTATCGTCTCAGTATTATACGTTCTCTTAAGAAAAAGAAAAGATACGACAAAATCACATCAGAATAAAAACACAAAATCACCAGATGAACCTCGATTTGATTACAAAGAAAAACAACGACGATCCGAAAGTGAATCAGCAAGATATCCTGACCGAGAGAAAAGAAGCATCTCAAGTTCAGCCTCTGAGTCAAGAGTTGAAGAGATACGTATCCCCGTCCAAGCGAAAAAGAAGGAGACAACCATCATACCTGAGGAACAAAACGATGAACAAGTCCAGGAGAATGAAAACAAGCACTCTGATGACTGGTTTAAAGGCCAAGATTATATGAGATACAAGATCGATGAGCTCACCGGTAAAATCGATCAAAAAACAGATGGGAAATGGTTCGAAGGCGAACAGGATACCAAATCCAAGGTCGATGAGGCGTTAAAGAAAAATTTAAAGAAGAAAAAAGTCAACGGGGATTCTGTCGATTAAGT